>NZ_MKIE01000002.1:300000-421796 GCF_001855385.1 Andreesenia angusta
TGGTTTTATTCTCTTTGCCAAATCTTTTGTTCGTCTGTCTTTTCTGGCAATGCCCTTTATATTCATTCTATATCCTCCAAACTTCTCTATAAAAGAAACACACTAATAGTATTCTACATTAAAGGTGCTTGTCTTATCAAGCAGATTAGAAATTCGTCAGAATTATTTAATCTTTACAGAAAAAAAGCCTTAAAGCTGCCCTTTAAGACTCTGTTCCCATTTTATCTATTCACTTAAGCTTGCTCGACAGCTCCAGCATCTCTGCAGCGTGCTTCCTGCTTGTATCTGTCAGGCTCACTCCCCCTATGAGCCTAGTTATTTCATCCACTTTCTCCTCGTGGTCCAGCTTCTTGACTTCCGCAGTCGTCAGCTCATGTGAAGACCCCTTTGTTATCCTGAAGTGCACGTCAGCCATAGCCGCTATCTGCGGAAGATGGGTTATGCATATTATCTGGTGGAGAGTGGACACAGACTTTATCTTCTCGCCTACAAGCTGCGCAGTTCTTCCGCTTATACCTGCGTCTATCTCGTCGAATACAAGAGTGGCTATATCGTCCTTTTCAGCCAGTATGTTCTTGAAAGCCAGCATTATCCTGGAGAGCTCTCCCCCTGATACCACTTTGGATATCGGCTTTATAGGCTGTCCCAGGTTGGTGGAGATCATAAAGTCGACTCTGTCTGTTCCAGTCTCTGAAAAGCCATCTCTCTCTGAAAACCTGACTTCAAATACAGAGTCTTCCATGTTGAGGGCTTTCAGCTCTCTCTCTATGTTCTCTTGAAACTGGACAGCGTGTGACTTTCTAAGCGCTGAAGCTTTTCCCGAGAGTTCAAGCAGGTTTTCTTCCAGCAAGACCTTCTTCGCCTTAAGCCTCTCTATCTCGTTGTCCAGGTCGTATAAAAGCTCAAGCTCTTTTGCCACCTCGTCTCTGTACTCCAGTATCTCTTCCACTGTATTTCCGTACTTTCTCTTTAAGCTGTTTATCTGGTCAAGCCTTCTTCCCAAGTCTTCCAAGCTGTTTTCAGGGTACTCAAGTCCCAAACTGTAGTCTTTTATGTCCCTGCCCAGCTCTTGCATCTGGTAGTATATGGCCAGCATCTCTTCCGAAAACGACTTCAGCTTCTCATCGTAGCTTTCAACTCTGCTAAAACCAGTGTGTAGCTGATAGACTCTCTCCATTATGCTCGCTCCGTCGATTCCGTCTGAGAGCTCTGATTTTGCCCTCTCGAGCGACTTCTCTATTTCCTCGTTGGCCTGAAGCTTCTTGTACTCAGAAGTCAGCTTTTCCTCTTCCTCGGCTTTTAAATCTGCACACTCTATCTCCTCTATCTGGAATTTTAGCAGGTCTATCTTTCTCTCTTTCTCCATTTCATCGCCTGAGAGCTTCTCTATTTTGCGGTCGACAGCTTTTAAGCTCATATAGTCTTCTTTAATCAGGGCCTTGAGCTCTGCAATTTCGGCTCCACAGATCACATCTATTATTTCAAGCTGGTTTTCTGAGTGCAATAGCTTCTGGTTCTCGTTCTGGCTCTGTATGTCCAGAAGCCTTGGGACAAGCTCTCTAAGCATAGTCAGAGTCGCAGCTCTTCCGTTTATCCTGGCCACGCTTCTGCCATTACTGTAGATCTCCCTAGACACAAGAAGCAGTCCGTCTTCTTCGCACTCTATTCCGTAAGACTCCAGAAGCCCTTTTAATTTCACGTCGTAAGAGTCTTCAAACACGGCTTCTATCCTGGCCTTCTCGTGGCCGTGCCTTATAAAGGACTTGTCTGATCGCTCCCCTAAGAGCAGGTTTATGGCGTCCACAACTATGGACTTGCCTGTACCGGTCTCCCCTGTTATTATGTTGAGTCCACTTTCGAAAGAAATGCTTATCCTGTCTATTATCGCAAAGTTTTCAATGTTTAAATCTGTAATCAAAGTCTACACCGCCTTTATTTCAAGAGGGCGTTAAAGTCTTTCATTATATCTGTTACCCTCTCGTAAGAGCTAACCGCTATGAATATTGTGTCGTCTCCTGCTATAGTTCCAACTATCTCGTCTATCCCCAGCGAGTCTATTGTGGATGCGCATATCTGCGCCGCCCCCGGTATCGTCTTTATGACCAAGAGATGTCCGGCGGTGTTTATGGAGACTATGGAGTTCTTGAATATCTTTATAAGCCTGTCGGCTGTCCCTTCGTTGTTCTGGGCCATTGTAGCGTACTTGTACTTGCCGCCTTTTGTGGACACTTTCACAAGCTTCAGCTCTCTTATATCTCTAGAAACAGTGGCCTGGGTTACATCTATACCTGAGCTTTTCAGAAACTCTGCCAACTCCTCCTGTGTCTCTATCTCGTTTGCCTCTATAAGTTCTAGTATCTTTGATTGTCTGGCATATTTTTTCAATTCAATTTCCCCTTTGCAGATGTTTTGGTGAAGATATAATATTTATACACCATCATGCCTGTTTTAATCTTTTTTTATAGATTTTCGTGCGAAGACTCTACTACTTTCTCGAGCAGCGAATCTATATCTATGCAGCCCTCTTCGTTTTTAGAGATGTATGCCAAGTACTCTATATTGCCTTCTGCACCCTTGACAGGCGAGTAAGTCATGCCTCTGAAGTAGAGTCCTATCCCCTTGCTGAATTCGTATATTGACCTCACCACTTCTTCATGCACTTTCCTGTCTCTTACAACGCCTTTCTTTCCAACCTTGTCTTTCCCGGCCTCGAACTGCGGCTTTATAAGCGCCACTATCTCTGCATCTTCCTTTGTAAGCTCCTTGGCCACTGGAAGCACCAGCTTAAGCGATATAAAGGACACGTCTATGCTTACGAAGTCCGCAAGCTCTCCTACATCTTCTTTTGTGACGTTTCTTATATTGGTCCTGTCCATGGCGACGACTCTTTCATCGCTTCTGATTTTCCAGTCCAGCTGACCGTAGCCTACGTCTATGGCGTAGACCTTCTCTACTCCGTTTTGAAGCATGCAGTCGCTGAATCCTCCTGTAGACGCCCCTATGTCGAGCGCCACCTTGCCCTTTAGCTCTATGTCAAAGCTCTCTATGGCCTTCTCGAGCTTTAGTCCACCTCTGCTTACATACTTCAGAGGGTTTCCACCTTTGAGCCTTATCTCGCTTTCCACGTCTATCTTTGTCCCCGGCTTGTCTACTCTTTCATTGTCCACAAGCACAACTCCTGCCATCACAAGCTTCTTGGCCTTTTCTCTACTGTCCACTATGCCCCTCTCTACGAGCAACACATCTATTCTCTCTTTCTTCATCCTCTACTCCTTAAAGAAACTTTTATCTATTAATCTATATACGCTGTCTTCATCTAGCCCCAGCTCTCTGTAGAGATCCTCGTTGTCTCCATGCTCTATGAACTCGTCTTTTATCCCCAGGTTCACAACTTCCCCGCTGTACCTGAGCTTTAAAAGCTCGGTGTTTACCATGCTTCCAAATCCACCCACAATCGAATTGTCCTCTATTGTCACTATAGCTCTATGTGTCCTAGATATATTCTCCACCATCTCAAGGTCTACAGGCTTTATAAACCTGGCGTTTACAAGCGTTATATTCCTGCCCTCTAGCTCAAGTCGCTTTGCCACCTTGTATCCGACTTCCACCATCCTGCCTACAGCTATTATGGCCACTTCCTCACCTTGGACTATAGTCTCGCTTACGCCGTACTCTATGTCTTTTTCAGGGTATTCCCCATAGTCTACAAAGTCGCAGCATACGCCTTTGCCGTATCTTATGGCAAGCGGCGCTTCAAACTCAGCTCCGAAAGCTATCATCGACTTGAACTCCTTCTCGCCTTTAGGCGATATTATCGTCATGTTCGGCATATGGGAGAGGTATGATATGTCGAATGACCCATGGTGAGTCTCTCCGTCATTTCCCACAAGTCCTGCCCTGTCTATTCCGAATACGACTGGGAGGTTCTGGATACATACGTCGTGGATGACCTGGTCGTAAGCTCTCTGAAGAAAAGTAGAGTACACTGCGAAGAATGGCTTGAGTCCATTTGCGGCCATCCCGGCAGCCAGAGTGACTCCATGCTGTTCAGCTATCCCCACGTCAAAGAAACGCTCGGGGAACCTGTCTTTGAACTTGTCAAGCCCTGTTCCGGAAGGCATAGCCGCAGTTATGGCCACTATGTTCTGCCTTTCTTCGCCCATGTCGAGTATTGTCTCTCCAAGCACATCTGAATACGTCTTAGAGCTTTTAGAAAGAGATTTCCCGGTCTCTATATCAAATGGCGATACACCATGGAATTTCTCTGGGTTTTGCTCAGCCGGAGCGTAGCCTTTCCCCTTCTTTGTGACTACATGGATAAGCTTAGGCCCCTTTACATGCTTGGCCTTTTCAAACACCTCTGCAAGCGACTCTATGTCGTGGCCATCTATGGGGCCGAAGTATTTGAATCCAAGCTCCTCGAAGAACATTCCCGGCACGAAGAAGTACTTTACGCTGTCCTTTGCCTTTTCCGCAGTTTTAAGCATCATCTTGCCTATACCCGGAATATTCCCGACTATGGTCTCCATGTCTTCCTTGACCTTCTGGTATACCTTCTCTGTCCTCACCTTATAGAGGTACCTGGAAAGCCCCCCCACGTTTTCGGATATAGACATCTCATTGTCATTTAGCACCACGGTGAAGTCTGTCTTCTTGTCGCCTGCGTGATTGAGGGCCTCGAAGGCCATGCCGGCAGTCATAGCCCCATCGCCTATGACGCTTATGACTTGGTAGTTTTCCGCCAGTATGTCTCTGGACATGGCGTAGCCAAGCCCGGCCGAGATGGAAGTGGAGCTGTGACCTGTGTCGAATACGTCGTGCGGGCTTTCCTTCCTCTTCGGAAATCCGCTTAAGCCCCTGTACTGCCTGAGTGTCGGGAACTCGTCTTTTCTGCCTGTAAGTATCTTGTGCACATAGGCCTGATGACCCACGTCCCAGACTATCTTGTCCTTCCCGCTGTTGTAGACCTTGTGGAGCGCAAGTGTAAGCTCCACCACCCCTAGATTCGAAGCCAAATGGCCGCCTGTCTTGGATATGCTCTCTATGAGAAACTGCCTTATCTCCTCTGCAAACTCGTCTAGCTCTGAAAATTTCATGCTCTTTATATCTTGAATATCCCTGTAATCAGAGAGTCTTTTCAATTCAATCACCTTCTCTTTTAAGCTTTCCTGCAAACTAGATAGTCTACAAGCCCCTCTAGAAACTCCGTGTCTTTGCCTTTCATCCTGCCAAGCGCTGCTCTAGCCGTTTCGCATAGCTCTGTAGCCTTCTCTAGCGACTTCTCTAGTCCATGCACTGTGACATAAGTCATCTTGTCATTTATCTCGTCTATTCCGGCAGTCTTTCCCAGCTCTTCGCTGCTGCCTATTCTGTCCAGTATGTCGTCCCTTATCTGGAACATAAGCCCTATGCTCTCTGCGTAGAGCTTAAGCGACTCCATCTCCTCACCTGAAGCTCCACCCAGTATAGCCCCCGAAATTATGGACGACTCTATAAGCCTCGAGGTCTTGTTTTTATGGATGTAGTCCAAAGTGCCAGAGTCCATGTCTTTCCTGTCGCTCAAGATGTCTACAACCTGGCCTCCTATCATTCCATTTACCCCTGAAGCGCTTGCGACTTCAAGCGATGCCGCTGTATACTTCTCTTTTTCCTCTGATCCGGCTATAAGCCCGAACATAGTCTCGTAGGCGAGGTTCAGCAGTCCGTCCCCTGCAAGTATGGCCATATCGTCCCCGTAGACTCTGTGGTTTGTGGGCTTTCCTCTTCTGTAGTCATCGTTGTCCATCGCCGGCAAGTCGTCGTGCACAAGCGAATATGTGTGTATCATCTCTATCGCCACAGCGAACTTAACTATATCTCTGTAGCTCTTTCCGCTGACTATTTCATAAGTCTTTAGAGCCAGTATAGGCCTTATCCTCTTGCCTCCTGCAGTCATGCTGTATCTCATAGATTCAAACACAACGCTCTGAGGCGAACTTGGCACTCTAAAGAGCTTCTCTATCTCTTCTTCTATAAAAGTCTTTATTTCCCCCATCTCTTCCTTAAACAAGTTTTTCACTCCTATTCCTGAATATCCTCTATATTAAGCTCTATCTCTTTCTCTTCAAGCACCGATATCTTTCCCTCTACCTCTTTCAGTATGTCGCTGCATTTTCTGTAAAGCTCTATTCCGTTTTGAAACTCCTCTAACGACTTCTCTAGCGAGACATTCCCGTTTTCAAGCTTCTCCACCACTTTCTCAAGCTCCTTGAGGTAGTCTTCGAATTTAGGATCTTTTTTCTTCAAATTATCACCTCTAATCTATTTTCTCAACTTTCACTTCTACCGCTCCGTCTTTGAACCTCAGCTTTAGCTTTTCGCCTTCTCCTACATCCGACTTAGAGGAGACTATACTTCCGGCTTCGCCCTCTACAAACACGTACCCTCTGTCAAGCGTCCTAAGGGGGCTCAAGCTGTCTAGCTTGGCACCCAAGTTCTGAAGAGAGCTCTCCTCTACACGAAATCGCTCTAGCACAGCGCTTCTAAGTTTCTCCATATTGAGGTCAAGCTCCGCTCTGCTGTACTTTAATGCGTCTTTTGGGCTGTTGTGGGAAAGCCTTGACTCAAGAGCTGAAAGCTCAAGCCCTGCATCTCTTAAGCGCTCCCTCTCTGCCGTCTGAAGCCTCGACTTAAATAGCTCTAGCTTCTCTGTCAACTCCTTTAGAGGCTGAACTGAAACCTCAGCTGCAACCGAAGGCGTAGACGCCCTTAGGTCGGCTACAAAGTCGGAGATGGTGTAGTCCGTCTCGTGCCCTACAGCGGATATTATCGGTATCCTAGAGCCGTATATGGCTCTAGCCACCGCTTCCTCGTTAAAAGACCAGAGCTCCTCTATTGATCCTCCGCCTCTTCCAACTATTATGGTGTCTATGTCTTCTCTGGCGTTGAGGGATTCAATGGCCTCGACCACTGACTGAGCCGAGTCTCTTCCCTGGACTATAGCGGGCTTTATGACTATGTCCACTGCTGGGTTTCTCCGCCTTATATTCACAACCATGTCCTTGAGTGTAGCTCCAGTTATAGAGGTGACTAACCCTATCTTTCTAGGGTACTTCGGTATCTGCTTTTTCCTGTCTTCGTCGAACAGCCCCTCTAGGTATAGCTTCTCTTTAAGAGCTTCAAAAGCTTCGTAGAGCTCTCCCCTGCCTTCATCTCTGGCTTTCCTGACGTTTATCTGGTAGCTTCCGTCTTTTTCGTATATGTTTATGCTCCCTGTTACAACTACTTTCATCCCGTCTTTAAGCTCTATACTCAGGCTAGAGGCATTCCCGGCAAACATCACACATCTTATCTTGCTCTTCTCGTCTTTCAAGCTGAAGTATATATGCCCGCTGCTGTGGTACTTGCAGTTTGAAACTTCTCCCTCCACGCTCATATTGTAGAGCAGTACGTCGTTTGAAAGTATCCTGTTTATATAGTGGTTGATCTCACTTACTCTAAGTGGTTTAAGCTCCATATCATCTCTCCATCTCTCTCTTACCCATATATGCGACCCCCACTCCGTTGTCTGTGGAGAGCTCTGCACCGGGAAAGAGTATCTCTATTCCGCTCCTGTCCCCGTAGTCTGTGATTCTGCTTCTGACCGTGGAATTTGAAGACACTCCGCCCACCATGTAGACCCTCTTTATGCCAGTCTTTTCAACGGCGTTTAGCAGAAGCTCCTCTAACACCTTGGAGACGTATTCAAAAATCGTCTTGGATATGTCCTCCACAGAGTGCTCTCCACTGTCTATGGCTCTGTAAAGCTCCGTCTCGACTCCTGATAAATTTATCCAGGTCCCGTCTATTGATTTTGAGAGCTTTATTCCTAAAACCTCTCCTTTGACAGAGTAGCTGTCCAGCTCTTTTCCGGCGGGAAACTTCAGTCCAAGCTTGACCCCTGCCCTGTCTACAAGTTGCCCTATGCTTATGTCTTTCGTTCCGCCTACTATGTCTATTTTTAGCTTTCCATCATTTTCTACTTTCAGTATCTCTGTAGTTCCTCCCGATATATGTACCGCCAAGAATGCTCCTGGCCTTTCGTCTGCAATCAGTATGCTGCCTATATGCCCTTCCTGATGCGAGCAGCTGCTGTACTTCACTCCTAGCAGCTTTGAAATAAGAACAGCCTGTCCTTCTCCAAATAAAAAAACAGGCATATAAGAGTCCTCCCTATCTCTGGGCTTTGTGCTTGCAGATACAGAGACTATCTTCTTCAAGTCCACCGCATTCGATATATTCTCCATAAGTTCCGGGAAGTTCAGCATATGCTGAAATATGGCCTCCTGCTGTCTAAGCCCTCTGTTTCCCCGCTTCACTTCAAGGAGCTTTCGCTCGTTGCAGACTATGTTGTTGTCTTGATCTACAATACCTATAGAAGTGGTATATGCGCTAGTGTCTATCCCAAGGTAGTACTTAGTCATCTGTACCGCTCATTTCCTTTGCATAGGCTCCAAGCAGTCCATTTATAAACTTACTTGAGTCAGCTGTGCTGTACTTTTTAGCTATCTCTATAGCTTCGTTTATCGAGACCTGCATAGGTATGTCCTCTATGTGCATCATCTCGTAGATCGCTATCCTTAAAATAGATAGATCGACTTTAGGAAGCCTGCTGAGCTTCCAAGACTTAGAGTACTTCTCTATAATTGCATCTATTTCCTCTAGTTTTTCCGAAACCCCTCTCACGAGCCCCTCGATATAGGCTGAATCCGCCTCACCTAACGACTCTTCTTCGTTTATATTCACGTTGTCTAAGTCATATTCTCCGTTCAGCTCCATCTGAAACAGTGTTTTCATTGCAGTCTCTCTCGCTGTCTTTCTGCTCATATATTTCCTCCACTTTAAGTATTTAACTGACATTTAATTAACCCCCTGAACATTTCAGAGGGTTTCTTTATTTAAGCTTATTGTTCTTGGCTCTCCTCTTTGGATTCCTTCTCTATATTGACGCCTTGCACGTTTATATTCACTTCGGCAACGTCTAGTCCTGTCATGGCTTCTACCTCACGTTTTACAGCTTCCTGTATGTTCCATGCAACTTCTGGTATCTTAGCACCGTATTCAACTATTATATAGAGGTCTATCGATGTCTCCACATCTCCAACTTGCACTTTAACTCCCTTTGAGAAGTTCTTTCTTCCAAGCATATCTCCTATCCCACCGGCTATTCCACCGCTCATGCCTGCAACCCCAGATACTTCCATAGCTGCAATCCCGGCTATCGTTCCTACGACTTCATCCGATATCTTTATCTGTCCGTAGTCTTCTGCATATTCTTCTCTATCTATATCTGACAATCTTAACACCTCCCAAACATAATACAATTATATCAAAATGCTATTGCTTTTACAATTCAGTTCGCGCAGTAAAAAACAAGCTTATACAGTTTCCTGTATAAGCCTATTTAAACTAAATCTCTATCTTCTCTTCGCAGTTAGGACAGAAAACCTCTCCGTCGTCTATAAGCTCGCGGTCTACAGATATCTCCTCTCCGCAGCTTGGACAAACAAGCTCAATATATTCGAAATCCTCGTCGTCATAGTAGTCGTCTTCATCGTCATCTTCGTCGTAGACTATGTCCTCCATCTCAGACAGATCTTCGTCTATGATTTCCACATAGCTGCTTATCTCCTCGATTTCCTCTGTGTTCTCGTTTATGGCATCAACCATATCCTCCATGACCACTATCATACTCTTTAAAAGCTTTCCTTCTTTGGTGCTGTCGTCTATCTCTAGACCCTCAGCTAGCCCTCTTAAATAGGCCACTTTTTCATATAAGTATTGCACGGACATCCACTCCTTTCGAATTTTATTGACTTCTCCGTCCATAGGTATCTATACCCTAAGCTCTAGAGAGATATTCATTACTTCTTGTATCTACTTTTATTATTTCCCCAACGTTTATGAAAAGAGGAACCTGAACTACAGCTCCAGTCTCAAGCTCTGCCGGCTTTGTAGCTCCTGTGGCAGTGTCTCCCTTTACTCCCGGCTCTGTGTGTACAACTTCAAGCTCTACAAAGTTAGGGGGCTGAACGTCGAATGCATCTCCTTTGAAGAATCTTATAACTGCCGAGTCGTTCTCCTTCAGATACTTTATAGCTTCTTCCACTTTAGAGTAGTCTAGTGGTATCTGGTCATAAGTCTCGTTGTCCATAAAGTAGTAAAGCTCTCCGTCTGAATATAAGTACTGCATCTCTTTAGTCTCTATATGAGCCTTAGGATATTTGTCGTTTGGATTGAAAGTGTTCTCTCTTGTAGTCCCTGTCTTTATGTTCTTTATCTTTGTTCTGACGAAAGCCGCTCCCTTTCCTGGCTTAACGTGTTGGAAGTCTATTATCTGATAAACTTCTCCATCCATTTCAAATGTAATTCCCTTTTTAAAATCACCTGCTGAAATCATTCTGCTTCCTCCTATTTCTTCGTTTATCTTTAGAAAAAGTTCTGTGAATATGATACCACAGTTTAGAGGCTTTGGACAGAAAAATTATCTTAAATGGGCTTGCTTGGACTCGCTGTGACTCGCACTCTGTTCGAAACTGGAACTATAGTTATATAGAGACTCTCTTTTTTCTTTCTGTCTAAGATCTTTATAGTCATATCTTCTTTCTTAAGCTTTAAATCCCCGTTCTTCTGAAAACTCATATTCGCAGGCACTCTTGCAAACTCTACACTTTCAGGGTATTTGACCTCTTTCTCAACCTCTATGTTCTCTTGTCTATTTCTGAGCACAGTGTAGCCGTCTCTTTCAAATGTGATCGAGTATGAGTTCGGACTGTAGTGAGTCATGGCCATGCAGGACTCCAAGTCTCCAGCCAACGATTCCGTAGAGCGCAGAAGCTCCTGTCTAGTGGGAGCGATCAAGGCCGACCCAACCATCCCCAGTATCCCCATTATGGCCAGCACTATGGCCAGTTCAAGCAGAGTATAGCCTCTACTGCTGTTTGACGCTTTTCTGGTTTTTAAAGTAGATGGTCTTTTCAAATTCCGCACCTCCAGTCTTAGATGTGTTCTCGAATGTAAACCTGAGTCCTGAAGCTTCTCTGAAATTACATCCCTCTGGCAGTGGTTCTAAGTACAGATTGTCTATACCACTTCCGCACTCCATCTTTCCCGAAACACTCTCAGATCCCTTTTCATACCTCATAACTCTCCTGCCATCTCGGTTTGGAGCACTCATGTAGATCGAAAATCTCTCTTTATTCTCTTCCAAACTCGCCATAATCATATAGAGCTCCACTTTGCAGCTCCTGTCTGTCACATCTTCGTATACAGCTGTGCCCCCTAACTTGCCTTTTACAACTTCCACCCCGGATTTACTCTCTAGATTCCGCTCTAGAAACAACATCACGCTTCTGTAGTGGCTACCCGAGTTCACAAGCTCTCTCGTCTCTCTGCTAAACCCGAGTCCAAAGCCTAGAAAGCCCGATATCATCAAAGTCACTATGCACAGTATCGCCATAGAGATTACAAGCTCCAAGAGTGTATAACCTTTCTCCATTTCCGCAGCCTCCTAAACGCTTTTCTTTTGGACTCTCACTTTTCCCGCAGCCGCATTTCCGCTTGCAGCCTCCCTGTACAGCGGGTACTCCAGCACTATGCAGACAGGCGACCCTAAGTGCCCGACCTCGTCTTTTTCATCTTTCAGATTATACTTCACTTCATAGGCTCTGCTGTACCTGGACTCAGATACATCTTCCAGGCTATTTTCTTTCCTTGTGACCTCCGCCGATAGGTGTTTGCTTTTTAACCTGTAGCTGTACTCTCTCTCAAACGGCTCTACAAACCCCTCTATATAGGCTATGTCTCTAGACTTTGCTCCCCCAGGCACGCTTATATTCCTGGACATGTAGTACTCAATTCTCTGCATATATACAGCCTCCAAATCCTCCGCCGACATAGACTCTCGCCCAGCCAAAGCCTCCACGTACCTCAAGGACTCCTCTATGGACTTTTCCATCAAAGCATATCCTATTAGCTTAACCTGCTCTTCTAGATCCTCTAGCTCCAGCTTTTTCTCTAAAAAACTGCATTCCTCTGAAGATATAGTGGCGTACTCATAGGCCTTTGTCCCTGCAAACAAGAGCAGTTCAAGCACCAACAGTATTGATACAACCCAGAACACAGATACAGAGCCTCTTTCGCATTCAATCTTCAACTGAATCCTCCTCCACTCTAGTCAAGCCGTACTCTCCTATCAAGTCCTCGCCTTCATATACCTCCACATAGACGTTCAGCTTTTCGTGAGGCAGTTCCACCCCGTCGCTTCTGCCTTTCGCCTCTCTGGCCTCCTTGAATTCAAGGTCGTACTCGGCCCAAGCTCTGACTTTCATCCCCTCCGCATGACTTTCTACTCCCTGAAGCAACTCCTCTGTGCTCTTGCGCTTTACCGTCTCTATCAGTTCGTATGATCTGTTGGCGACCTTCCTGCTGCGTGAAGCTTCCGTCCTAACTCTAGAGATGCTGGATATGTGAGAGTATCCCGGAACCATAAGCACTATCGAAACAGCCAGGAGTATTACGACCTCTAGAAGCGTAAAGCCGCTGTTGCTCTTTCTCATTTAAACCACCTCCAAAAAAACAAAGAGACGACCTTTTTAGTCGTCTCTGAAAACTGCCCTTAAGCTATATATTCTGGATTCTCTGTGTTTTACCTTTTTTTAAATTCCTCTAGCACTTTTTCTTTTTCAATATCTCTTTCTGTCCATATCTCTTCGCTCAGCAGAGCCTGGTTTATAAGCATACCAAGTCCCTCTACAATTTTAAGCCCTCTGGCCTCGGCCCTAGCCAAAAACTCAGTCCTGAGCGGCTTGTAGACTATGTCTGCAACTATGCAGTGTTCCGAGAGCAGCTCTACGTCAAAAGGAACTCTCGATACATCTGGGTGCATCCCAACTGAAGTGCAGTTTATAGCCAGGTCGTAGTTTTTTGGGTCGGAGAGCTTGTACACCGCCGACACGCCCTGTATCTTGGAGGATATCTCCTCTGCAAGTGCTTTCGACTTCTCCTCAGTCCTGTTGAATACGCATATTTCAGATACGCCTTCAAGCCCGAGTGAAATGGCTATGGCTCTAGAAGCCCCTCCGGCTCCTAGCATAAGTACACGTTTGCCCTTCAGCTCTACTCCGCTCGACCTTAGAAGCTCCACAAAGCCTCTTCCGTCTGTGTTGTAGCCCTTGAGCTTTCCGTCTACGTTTTTCACAGTGTTCACAGCGCCTAGCAGCTCCGCTTCCTCATCTAGCTCGTCAAGGTATTTTAGGATCTCCACTTTATGCGGTATCGTCACGTTTATCCCTTTTATCCCAAGAGCCCTTACTCCGCCTAAAGCCTCCCCTAAGTCCTGGGGCTTTACTCTTAGCGCTAAATAGGCTCCGTCTATTCCGTTCAACTTGAAACTCAAATTGTGTATCTCCGGAGACAAGCTCTTTTCCACCGGGTCTCCTATAAGGCAGTACAGCCCTGTGTTTGAATCTATTTTCAACTAGACCCCTCCTCTTTTTCTGGCAATTGCTTCAATGGAAAAAAGTACCTGTTCACAAGCAAGCTTATGACTATTCCCACAGTGGTATCCACTATTCTGTTAAAGGCATAGGCATAGGGTGCCACTGAGTCTGAATTTTTGAAGTTCATCAGTATCAGAAGGTAGACCACACAGGCAAGCGAAACAGATCCCTTCTCGTTTATAAGGTTGCAGAGGTATATCACCACAACTATCCCAAAAGAAGCTATAAACTCAAATGAAATTCCGGATCCTGTATTGGCAATTATCTTTAAGAAAAATGCGCCTATAACGCCTCCTACCAGAGTCCCTACAAGCCTATCTCTAGATATTTCAAATGAGTTTTGAAAAGTGTCTTTCGTACATATTACAGCCGCTATACAGGCATAGATAGGATAGTCTCTTCCTATAAGCCTGAACACAAGAAAGGAAAGCAAGACGGCTATAGACGTCTTTATATTTCTAAGTCCAACTCCTGGTATTTCCGTATTCTTGATCTTCATAGTATGCAAGCTAAATAGTCCGCTAGCTCTTCCCCCTTTAGTCTTTATTGACTTTGTAAAGCTGTCTATTGTCTAGAGTCCACACTCTGCTTGTAAACTCCCCTTCCTTCACTTCCGAAAGCGCCTTCTGCATATCGTATATTCTGGCATCTATTATATCTAGATAGTGCAGCAGCTCTCCCTCCGGTATCATAGGATACCTTGGGCTCCCATGCTCCGGATAGTAGTGATGCGAGAGTATCATATGCTGTATTACAAGAGAAATCTCTCCGTCTATCCCATTTTCTCTGGCGACTCTGTCTATCTCTTTTATACCCTGAATTATATGGCCTAAAAGCTTTCCTTCTTTTGTATAGTCGCTTACGATTCCAAGCTCGTTCGCTTCCATCTCCTCTATCTTGGCAAGGTCGTGTAGTATCACCCCAGCATATACAAGGTCAGAGTTCATCCCGTCGTATACTTCAAGCAGCTTCGCTCCAGCTCTCAGCATTCTGAGCATATGGTAGAGTAGCCCGCTTCTTATGGCGTGGTGGTTGCCCTTAGCTGCCGGATAGTACATCAGCTTGTCCTTCTTTTCAAGAAGTATAGTCTCTACTAGCTTCTTTATGTCCTCGGAGCTCATGGCTTCCGTATACTCCATTATCTCGGAATACATCTTGATCGCCTCTATCGGAGCAGACTGCACGTAGTCCTCTATCTTCACGTCGTCCGACTCCACGACTTTTCTGGCCTTGAATATCTTCATCTGCTTTACATCTTTCCAGGAGATGACTTCTCCACGCACTTTCACAAAGTCGCCCTCTGATATGTCCTCGCCCTTTTCAATTTCCCATATCTTAGCATTTATGATCCCCGTGTCGTCTAGGAGGTCTAAATCATAGTACTCCCTGCCTGAAGCCGCCGTCTTTTTTTCAAAGCTCTTTATAACGAAAAATCCGTCTATCCTGTCTTCAACCTCTAGTTCGCTTATCTTCTTGACTTCCATGGCTGCCCCCTCTAAGCTTTTTTCCTCATTATATAACCCTCTTTTACAGGGTAGTCTACTCTTATCTTCACAAGCTCTTTAGCTCTAGGCGCCACGTCCATAGGCTCCATATTCTTGTTCCAAAGCTCTTCTATAGTCTGGGTGTGAAACTCCGCCTCAGGCCCGAAGAACTCCACTTCGTCCCCTACAAAGAATCTGTTTCGCTGCTCTACTGTGGCTATCTTGTTTTCCTCGTTATAGTCCAGCACAAGCCCCATAAACTCGTAAGTCCTTATATATGAAGTCGAAGCGTAGAGCTGGTCCTCC
The DNA here is from genome assembly GCF_001855385.1 of Andreesenia angusta. NCBI lineage: Bacteria > Bacillati > Bacillota > Tissierellia > Tissierellales > Gottschalkiaceae > Andreesenia > Andreesenia angusta. Next base: position 315,308 of record NZ_MKIE01000002.1, read on the forward strand.
TCGTCAGGCTTGTCGTAGTAGAACCCTGTCGTAAAGTCCCTGTAGCTGGACTTCTTTATCTCGTCTAGGTAGTAGTCGTTCGGCTCGTAGTTCTCAGGGTCCTTTAGATACTCGTCTATTGCAAGCCTGTACGACCTTATGACTGTGGCCACGTAGTAAGGGCTCTTCATTCTGCCCTCTATCTTAAAGCTGTAGACTCCTGCTTCCACTAGGTCTTTTATATGGTTTACCATGCAGAGGTCCTTGGAGTTGAATATATATGTTCCCCTGTCGCCTTCCTCTATAGGGTAGTACTCTCCTGGCCTCTTCTCCTCCACCAAGCTGTACTTCCACCTGCAAGACTGAGCGCACTCTCCTCTGTTCGCGTCCCTATGCGTCATGTAGTTGCTGAGGAGACATCTTCCCGAATAGGATATACACATCGCTCCATGCACAAAGGCTTCAATTTCCAGGTCTTCCGGCGTGTTGTCCTTTATGCCCTTTATCTCTGCAAGACTCAGCTCTCTGGCCACTACAACTCTGCTGACACCTTGGTCATACCAGAACTTAGCAGTCAGGTGGTTTGTGGTGTTGGCCTGCGTGCTCAAGTGTATCTCCATATCAGGCACAGTGCTCTTGACTATCCCAAATACTCCAGGGTCCGAGACTATCACTGCATCCACCTCTGCGTCTTGAAGCTTTAGTAGGTACTCTTCAAGCCCGTTTAGATCGTCGTTGTGGGGAATTATGTTGAGTGTCACATATACTTTCTTGTCTCTTTCGTGCGCATACACCACTCCCGCTTTTATCTCCTCTATGTCGAAGTTCTTGGCAAAAGCTCTAAGCCCGAACTCCTCTCCGCCAAGGTATACTGCATCGGCGCCGTACTGTATCGCCATCTTCAATTTTTCCAAGTCGCCAGCTGGCGCTAGTAATTCTGGTTTTCTCATTTCTTACCTCCTGTTATATGATATGGCCACTCCGTCTCCTATCGGAATTATGCTCGTTTCAAATCTCTCATCTTCCGATATATGCTCGAGGTAGCTCCTCATTCTCTTCACTATCGTCTTCTTTCGTCTCACAACCAAGTCGTCACTCGCTATCATGCCTTTAAAGAGCACGTTGTCCGCCACTATTATGCCTTCAGGCTTGAGATTTCTGAGTATATACTCTAGAAAATCCTGATACCTGCCTTTGGCCCCATCCAAGAAGACCATGTCTATCTCTTCGTCAAACTCTGCAAGTATCTCCTCTGCTTCGCCTTCTCTTATCTCTATCATGTCTGAAAAGCCTTTTCTCTCTATATTGCTCTTGGCCTGGTCTATCATCTCTTGATTTCTCTCTATAGTTATTATCTTCCCGCCTTCCGGCATAACCCCTGCCATCACCATAGCCGAGTACCCGATGGCAGTTCCGACTTCTAGAATCGCCTTCGGCTTTTTTATCTGCACAAGCACTTTCAGCAGCTGCTTTACTTCAGGGTGGATTATAGGCACATTGTTTTTCTCTCCATACTCCCTTATATCAGTCAAGTGCTCGTCTTCTTTTACGAGCATTCTTATATAGTCCTCTATATACGATTTATTTATGTTTCCCAAGCTGACATCTCCTCTTAGTTTTGATTTTTGTTTTGAGCCTTCAAATGCTCCTCATATGTCATGGAGAAAGTATGCGATCCATCTCCCTTTGCCACAAAGAAGAGGTAGTCCACTTTCTCAGGGTCTAGCGCCGCTTCTATGGAGGCTTTCCCCGGGGAAGCTATAGGAGCTGGCGGAAGTCCTGCATGTATATACGTGTTGTATGGAGATTCTATCGCTATGTCGTCATAGGAGAGGTTGGGTTTTCTCTCCTCCAGTATATACTGAACTGTAGCGCAGGACTGCAGGTTCATCTGCTCTCTTATCCTGTTGTGAAAGACTGCCGAAATAGTCTTTCTCTCGCTCTCTACCTGTGCCTCCCTCTCCACTATAGAAGCAAGAGTTATGGCCTCATTTGTGTCAAGCCCAAGCAACTCGGCCTTGGCTTCAAGCTCTTTCGTGTAGACGCTTCCGAATTCGTCGAGCATCATCTTCACTATTGCCTCTTCCTTGTTCTCTTCCTGCTCACTCACCTGATAAGTGCTAGGGTAGAGATAACCCTCTAGCCCCATGCCAGCAGGAACAGAGTCCAGAAAACTGTAGCTCTCCTTGTATGCAGAAGCGTCTCTTGTAAGAGATACAAACTTCTCTCTGTCCACCAGGCCTTTCTCGCTTAAAAGGTCTGCTATCTGCCTGACTTCGTACCCTTCAGGAACGGTGAAAGTCTCTACTCCAATGTCCATTCCACCCTCGGTGAGGCTTGAAAGGATTTCCTCTAGGCTCATGCTCTTGCTCAGGCTGTATACTCCAGCCTTGAAGCCCGAATCTTTGCCCTCGACTCTAGATACAAGCCTGAAGACCTTCTCGTCGCTTATAAGTCCCTTCTCCGAGAGAAGCGACGCAATCTGAGGCGTGGCATACCCGCTTGGTATCTCTACTTCTACAACTTTGTCAGAGCTTGGATCTACAGGCCCCTTGGCCTGAGACACATACCCCTTAAATCCAAAGTACCCAGCCGCCAAAGCTCCTGCAACTATAAAAACCACCACTGTTTTCTTCATGATTTCCCCCCTAGGTAAATTTGAAAAAGAGTGCCCGAAATCAGGCACTCTCTGCTACACTTCCATTATTATAGGTAATATCATAGGGTTTCTCTTGATCTTCTCGTATAGGAAGTTTCTAAGTGAGTCTCTGACACTTGACTTCAGCGTAGCCCAGTCTTTTATATTCTTGCTTTCACATTCCATAAGAGCTCTCTTGACCACGTTTCTAGCCTCTCCCATAAGGTCTTCAGACTCTCTTACGTAGACGAATCCTCTAGAGACTATGTCTGGTCCAGCAACTATGCTTCCGTTTTCTCTGCTTATAGTCACCACAACTACAATAAGACCGTCTTCCGAAAGGTGCTTTCTGTCTCTCAGGACTATGTTTCCTACGTCTCCTACTCCGAGTCCGTCTACCATTACATGTCCTGTAGGCACAGTTCCCACGATTTTGGCTCTGTCTTTTGAAAACTCAGCTACATCTCCATTCTCCATAAGGAGTATGTTCTCTCTATTCATTCCCATGCTCTGTGCTAGCTCCACGTGCTGCTTCAGATGCCTGTACTCCCCGTGCACCGGAATAAAGAACTTAGGCTTTAGCAGCGAGTGCATAAGCTTTAACTCTTCCTGGCAGGCATGTCCTGAAACGTGTACATCCGCAAGGGCTTCGTATATAACTTCTGCACCTCTCTTGAAGAGCTGGTTTATTACCTTTGAAATAGTCTTCTCGTTCCCAGGTATAGGGCTTGCAGATATGACTACAAGGTCCCCAGGCATAAGGCTTATCTTCCTGTGGTCAGATGAAGCTATTCTAGCCAGCGCCGACATAGGCTCTCCCTGGCTACCAGTAGTTATTATAACCACTTTGTCATCGCTGTAGTTGTCTATGTCGTTTATCTCTATAAGCGTTCCCTCTGGCACGTCTAGATAGCCTAAATCCCTAGCTATGCTCACTACGTTCACCATGCTTCGCCCTGAAACAGCCACTTTTCTTCCGAATTCCACGGCAGCGTCTATTACCTGCTGGATTCTGTCTACGTTGGACGCAAAAGTCGCAACCAGTATCCTCTGCTTAGCATTCATGAATATGTCGTGGAACGTGCTTCTCACCATGCTCTCCGACATAGTGTAGCCTGGCCTTTCCACATTCGTACTATCCGCCATAAGCGCAAGCACGCCGTTTTTTCCTATTTCAGCTAATTTGTGTAGATCCATTATTTCACCCTTTATAGGCGTGAAATCTATCTTGAAGTCTCCCGTGTGCACTATCGTCCCTGCAGGAGTGTGGATAGCTATAGCCACCGAATCCGGTATGCTGTGTGTAGTCTTTATAAACTCGATCTCGAAAGACCCTAGCTTTAGCTTCTGCGAAGGAGAGACTACATTCAAGTTTTCATTTCCGATATTGTGTTCCTTCATCTTGCTTTCAACTAGTCCAAGCGTAAGCTTAGTTCCGTACACTGGTACCGATATTTTTTTCAAGAAATAAGGAAGCGCACCTATGTGATCCTCATGTCCGTGTGTGAGCAGCACTCCTTTTATCTTGTCCTTGTTCTTCAGTAGATAGGTTATGTCCGGTATTACCACGTCTATCCCTAACATTTCGTCTTCTGGAAAAGTGAGACCACAGTCCAATATGATGATCTCGTTTTCATATTCTATTGCGTTTATATTCTTTCCTATCTCACCTAGTCCGCCTAAAGGTATTATCCTGACTTTAGGTATTTTTTTACTCATATTTTTACCTCCTTTTTTATTGCCGTTGTTTATTTTTATTTATTAAAAAAAATAAACCCCTTACTGGGATTTATCTTTGCAATCTTTACAGTAGCCGAAAAACTTAAGATTATGATCCACTATTTTAAACTCTTTAGTCTTCTCTATTTCCGACTCCAAACTCTCCAAGAGATCTATATTGACTTCCTGAACTGATCCGCAACTAAGACAGATCAAATGATGATGCTGATGGCCCTCTTCCCCAGTGTTAAGCTCATATCTGCTGCAACCATCGTCAAAGTTTAGCTTGTACAGTATTCCCAGTTCCTCAAAAAGCTGAAGTGTTCTGTACACCGTAGCTAGACCTATGTTGGGATACTTGTCTCTTACGCAATCGTATATTTCCTCCGGACTTAAGTGAACAGCATTTTGCTCAGAAAACACCTCTATTATGGCCTTCCTCTGAATGGTAAGCTTGTATCCACTCTTTTTCAGTTCCTCTTTTATATTCTCCATTATATCTTTCATAGCCTGTCCACCCATATTCCGCTCACAGTCTCCAATTCAATAAAAAAGTTCGTCCTCGATCTCGTCTTCTACATTATACCATAAATATAGCTCTATAGCGAGCAAAATTTGCTACTCGGAAAGCAGTGATTCGTAAGCTTCGGCAGCTTCATTCAATTCCTCTTCATCTTCTACAAAGGAAAACAGTGGATTTCCGTCTTCATCGTAGTCGACTCTCATAAGGAGCCCTTCTTCTTCACCCTCTTTTACAAGCACAGTATACTTCGTGTCTTCAAGGTCGAAATAAGCTTCAACCATGAACACCTCCACTTCTCCGTCTTCATTTAAAAGCTCTATAGTGTTTTTATTCAACTCTCTCACCTCTTTCTTTGTCAAGATACGACTGTAGTATATAGGTAGCCGCCACTTTGTCTATAAGGTCTTTTCTCTTTTCACGCCTGACGTCGCCTCCGATCAAGGCCCTCTCAGCCGAAACCGTGGAAAGCCTCTCGTCCACCATCACAACTTCCATCTCCGGGAACTTCTCCTTAAACTTCTCTACAAACTTAAGGACCTTTTCACCTTGAGGCCCTAGCGTGTTATTCATGTTTTTAGGAAGTCCCACTATTGTCTTTTCCACTCCATATTCGCTCATTATATCCTCAAGCTCTTTTAAGTCTGTCTTTATTCCCTTTCTCTTCACAGTGGTGATGCCTTGAGCCGTAAGCAACAAAAGGTCTGAAACGGCCACTCCTATAGTCTTGTTCCCCACATCTAGTCCCATATATCTTTTATGCAAAAAATCAACTCTCTTTCTCTTTTTCATTCATTCCAGCCTGTAGCAAGAACGAAGCTGTATATATATTTGCAAAAGCCGCCAGGAGAACTCCTGAGTCGTTCACCAAGAGTCCCACTAGACTTCCTGCAATCAGTGCCAAAACTGAATTCAGCATATAGCTGTGCTTTTGAAATCGCTCTCTGTAGATATCCTTAAGTGACAGTACAGCTATTCCAGAAACCACTGTAGTCACCATCAGAACCCTGCTCCAAACCGATCCACTCAAGAGGCTTATATTCATGCTCAGTTTTCTCACTACCACTTCTAAAAGGCTTGAAACGCCTTCTGCCTTTATACTTAAAAATAGCTTCCCAAGGTGGGTAGGGCTGTCGCTCAGACTTGCGTCGGCTATTCCAGCCACTGCTATTCCAGCAGCTATAATGGCTCCAACCGCCACAAGAGACTTAAACTTAAGCTTTCGCTTTCCTGAGAGCAGTACTAGCATGATGGCAGCAGTTGCAAAAGCTATGCTTCCACCTACATTGGCCCCAAGCTTTGAAAGCGCCATCACCAGAAGTCCTGCAAACGGTATAGATGCATAGAGCTTTTTCCCGCTTTTTTGTATAAGCAAGCCTGTTGTAATCATCACAGCTGAAAGCAGCAAGCCTGAAAGTTCGTTTCCTATTCCGAAGTACCTAGCTCCTATCACAGGGCTGTACCCCATGACCGAGTTTCTGGCGAGATAGCTCCCAAGAGCCACATCTAACACTATCACCGCAGCCGTCAGTGAAAATATGACTGCCAATCTGTTTCTGATAGCTCGTGTCAAAATTGTAATAGCTCCTGAAGTCAATATCGAGGCGATCGCAAGAAGCGCAAGATTGTCTAGCTTCAACAAGGCGGTCAGCATAAACGAAAGCGGGGCCGAAGCCACGAATACAATCATCTCGTATGATATCTGCTTGCCTTTCTTCCAGAAGCCCATATTTCTAGAGACAAACGATTTCTCCTTTAAGAACGAATTCCCGGAAGCTACGACGAATATTCCTGCTATGACCATCACAACCATGGATATTACAGCGTAGTAGCTGAGAATAGGCCCCCTTGCCTCTAGCGTGAAGTTGCTCTGGGTAGACATCTCCAAGAGGTACTCAAGCCTTGTGTCCACTTCGCTCCCTGTGCTCTTGTAAGATATATTCCGCCCCACATAGTTATCCTGAGGAGCACTTAGGTATTCACTTACAGTCGGAGCGATATCCATATTGGTCACAAGCCCTTCCACCCTTGTGCTACCCGAGGTCAAAAGGCTTGGCTCCATGTCGTCTGTCCATATGACCAGCGGTGAGAGCTTCTTCTCCGTCTCCATAGTACCACCCTCGTTAGGACTTATAACAACTATCATCGAATCCTTCCCCACAGACTCTTTCAGGTCTCTTATAAAGCCATCTAGGTGTCCGAGCGCTTTAAGTCTGTGATGCATAAACATCTCTTCATCCAAGTATATCTCGTACTCTTTAAGCCTGTCTAAATCTCCTATATCTATAACAGTGAAGTCCACTTCGTCTTTAAGCTTTTCTATGTTTCCAAGCACTTTGCCGTAGTCGATTCTGACTCCGAAAGGGGCCAGCTTGTCCTCCATGTTTACGTTTTCTACGTCTCCATATTCCACAAGGCCCCTTTGGTCCATGGCTATCAATCCGCCCAGTCTGAGCGGCTCCTCTCCGTCGGAGTTTCCATATACAGCCCTCTTTTTCCCAGACAGCTTGAGATTTTCTCCAAGTGCTCCTATCGAAGGCTTGTAGGTTCTATCCTCGTTAAAGAGCTTCAGTCTGTTGAACTCTACATTCCCGACTTCGTAGTCTCCATCTAGACTCCCCATCCTCGTCTCATAGAGCAACTTTGTATCTTCATTTAAGTTCACCATGCTCGCCATCTCTTGAATTCCATATGACTTAGAAGATGAGTTTATGGTTAAAAAGCCTTCTATGTTGCTGTAAGAGCTTGCACCTCTTACGTTCATAAGTCCAACACCAGACTCGCCTATCATATCTTTCAAGTTTTCCATATGCTCTATATCTTCAATCATAAGCCTGTTGGCCACCACCATGTAGACCTTCTTGCTCTCGCTTTCGCCACTAGATTCGTGTGAAGATGCCATAAAAACCAGCATAAACGCCATCGCAGCTGAAAGAACTCTTGTAAAACTCTTTTTAAGCCTCATAACAGATAGATCTTCCTTTCTACTTTTCCATATAAGCTTTGAGTATCTCCTCTAGAAGCTCGTCTCTCTCAAGCTTTCTTATCACAGTTCTAGCATTTTTATGGCTAGTTATATAGGTAGGGTCACCTGAAAGTATATATCCCACTATCTGACTTACAGGGTTATATCCTTTCTCCTCTAGTGCCTCATACACCAAAGCCATTATCTCCTTGGCCTCAGCCTTGTTGTCTTTTGCTATGTCAAACTTCATAGTCTCATTGAAATCAGTCATCTCGTATCCCCTCCACTCTTCTGCTTTCTATGTACATCATGCCCAGCAGACGCGTCCGCTGGGCAGTTATTTTAAGACAGCTGAGATTCCACTATTGCTGAAACAGCCGCCATGGCCTCGTCAAGCTTTTCCGGATCTTTTCCTCCAGCCTGAGCCATATCAGGGCGACCGCCTCCGCCTCCGCCTGTCATCTTGGCAATCTCTTTTAGTATGTTTCCGGCGTGGACTCCTCGCTTCACCAAGTCCTTAGTCGCCATAGCGGTGAACACTATCTTTCCGTCGTTCACAGCTGAAAGCACCACGACTACAGAACCCAGCTTGCTCTTGATCTCGTCGGCTATATCCCTGAGTCCATCAGCATCTACAGACTCCAGCCTTTTAGCTACAAGCGCCACATCCCCTAAACTTGTCTTTTCCTTGATTATATCATCTACGTTTCCTAGTGCCAACTCGCTTTTGAGCTTGTTTAACTCCTTTTCAAGCGACCTGACTTCTTCGCTCAAGTTCTGGGCCTTTGTCACTATGTCTTTCTTGTTGGCCTTCAGCACTTGGGCAACGCTGTCTACAGTTTCGCTCTGCTCTTTAAAGTACTTGTAAGCCTCGCTTCCAGTCACAGCCTCTATCCTTCTAGTTCCAGACGCTATTCCGCCTTCTGAAACCACCTTGAACATGCCTATCTGGCTTGAGTTGCCTATGTGAGTTCCACCGCACAGCTCCTTGCTGTAGTCTCCTATCTCCACAAGCCTTACAGTCTCTCCGTACTTCTCTCCGAAGAGAGCTTGAGCTCCTCTTGCTCTGGCTTCATCTATGGAAGTCTCCTCTACCACGACATCAAGTGCCGAAAGTATCTGCTCGTTGACTATGTCCTCTATCTTCTCAAGCTCTTCTTTCTTTACAGGCTCGAAGTGGGTGAAGTCGAATCTCATCCTCTCAGGCATTACAAGCGATCCCGCCTGATTTACATGCTCACCTAGCACATCTTTAAGCGCCTGATGCAGTATATGCGTAACAGAGTGGTTTCTGGCAGTGTCCATTCTGCTCTTCTTGTTTACCTCTGCTGAGACCATGTCCCTTATAGCGACTGTGCCCTCTAGCACTTTCACTATGTGGAATATTACGTCTCCCTCTTTTCTGGTGTCTAGAACCTTTACAGTCGTACCCTCGGAAGTCATAAAGCCCTTGTCTCCGACCTGGCCTCCACCCTCTGGATAGAACGGAGTCTGCTCTAACACTATTATGCCTTCCTGCCCTTCCGATATGGACTCGACTTTCTTGGAGTCTACGTATACAGCAAGCACCCTAGACTCGATTGAAAGGCTGTCGTAGCCTTTGAACTCCACTTCTGTGTCCAGGCTGAAGTCTGCCTTGCCTTCCTTATTCCATCCGGCTGTATCGGCTTCTTCTCTGGCCTTTCTAGCTCTGTCTCTCTGAGCTTCCATTTCGCTGCTGAATCCAGCTTCGTCTACAGAATACCCTTTCTCCTCTAGTATCTCTTTTGTAAGGTCTAGAGGGAATCCGTAGGTGTCGTAGAGCTTGAACGATTTCTCTCCTGAAAGCTCTGTTTGACCATTCGACACCATGTCTTCCATATAGCCATCTAGAATGTCTATACCCTGGTCTATCGTCTCCTGGAACTTCTCTTCCTCGATTTCAACTATCTTGACTATCTGGCTCTGCTTTTCTACAAGCTCGTCGTACTCGACTTTCCAAGACTCTATAACTTCTGCCACTAGGTCCTTTAGGAAGTTCTCGTTTATGCCGAGCAGCTTTCCATGTCTTGAAGCCCTTCTTATAAGCCTTCTAAGCACATAGCCTCTTCCCTCGTTGCTAGGGATGACTCCGTCTCCTACTAGGAAAGTCACAGCTCTTATATGGTCTGCTATTACCCTGAAAGAAAGTCCCTCTTTCTCATCTCTCTTGTATGTCTTTCCGCTTCTAGATTCAACCCAAGATATAAGCGACTTCATTACATCTATCTCAAATATATTGTCTGTCTTTTGAAGCACTGCTGCAATTCTTTCAAGCCCCATGCCTGTATCTATATTGGGCTTTTCAAGAAGGTTGTAGTTTCCGTTCTCGTCTTTGTCGTACTGTGAAAACACGAGGTTCCAAACCTCTATATACCTGTCGCAGTCGCAGCCAGGCTTGCAGTCTGGATTAGAGCATCCGTACTCGGCTCCCCTGTCTATGTATATCTCTGAACAAGGTCCGCAAGGTCCCACTTCCAGCTCCCAGAAGTTATCTTCTTTTCCAAGTCTCACTATTCTATGGCTTGAAACCCCTACATCCCTGTTCCAGATGTTGAAGGCCTCGTCATCTTCCAAGTAAACTGAAACCCATAGGTCTTCCACAGGAATTCCCATCTTCTCAGTCATAAATTCCCATGCCCACGCTATGGCTTCCTTCTTAAAGTAATCTCCAAAAGAGAAGCTCCCTAGCATTTCAAAGAAAGTGGCGTGTCTGGCTGTCTTTCCTACATTTTCAATGTCCCCAGTCCTCACACATTTCTGAGAAGTGGCCATTCTCTTCGATGGCGGCTCCTCTGTCCCCAAGAAATAAGGCTTGAGCGGTGCCATTCCAGCATTTATAAGCAGCAAGCTCTTGTCGTTCTTCGGAACTAGCGGGTAGCTCTTTTGAACGAAGTGCTCCTTCTCTCTGAAAAATTCCAGAAATCTTGATCTAATTTCATGTAGTCCTATGTTTTCCACAAACTCATCTCCTCTATTTATATAGTAAACGTAAAAAAACTCGCCCCAACGGTGGACGAGTTTTAAAAACTCCTGATTCAAGGCAACCTTAGACATAGAATATTATACTCTAAATCCACTCCATTATCAAGAATAAGCCTTTAGTCTAGCGGAATTATATCTTCGTCTTTCATCTTGGAAATCTTCTCTGACATAAACCTGTAGAGCACTCTGAAGGTAGCTATAGTAGGAACTGCCAAGAGCATTCCCACCAGTCCGAAGTAGCCACCTCCTATGAGTACTCCCACCATTACAACTGTCGGGTGAAGCCCTACGCTCTTTCCAACTATCTTAGGCGTTACAAAATTGCTTTCCACTTGCTGTATAATCGTTATTGCAGCTATCACCCATATGACTTTCGTAGGGTCCTCCAGCACCGCAAATATCAGGGCCGGAATAAGCCCTATTATAGGGCCTAGATAAGGTATTATGTTGAATATCCCCGCAAACATGCCTATTATTATGGCGAAGTCCACCCCTATAAAGAGCAGCGCCAACGCTGTGGCCACACCTATGAAGAGACAGACTATAAGCTGCCCTCTTATATACTGTCCAAGCACCTCGTCTATATCTCTTCCAAGCCCCATTATATCTCTTCTATATCTTTTAGGAAGAGACTTTACTATGGCAGCCTTGTACTTGGCCTTGTCCTTCAGGAAATAGAAGGAGAAAACAGGTATAAGCACCAGGTTTATGGCTCTCGAAACAAATCTCACAGAAGAGTTTATGACTTTGACTATAGAGCTCCCCAGCACGTCCTTCAAGTTGTCGAATCCGCTGGCTATGCTTTCCTCTATGCTGGCTATGTCTATCGGCATATTCTCTATCTGCGGTCCAAGCTTCTCGTATAGGCCTACAGAGAGATCGTATATTTCATTTATATACCTCGGGAGATTGCGCGCCAAACTGCTGATCTCGTCCCCTATCCTAGGGCCTATAGTCTTAAACAGAATGAAGAACATCAGTATTATTCCCAAGTATATTATAAGTATCCCTAGCCCTCTTCCTATCTTCTTCTTCTCGAGCATGTTCACAAGCGGATTCAGAAAATAGGACAGCACTATCGCCACGGCTATGGTGAAAAGCAGCGTATTTATAAAGCCTCCGGCTGCAAGTACCCTGTAGAGGAAAATCGCTATCACAAAGCTTAGAAACACTTTCACTGCCGTCCTCTTTTTGATCTTCAGCTTTCTTCTGTCCCCTAGAAAAAAGTTGCCTGCAACTATGGCGTAGTAGACTCCTAGCGCCAGCAAAAGCGTTATAAAGATAGACTTCATGTAATCAAGCATATTTAAAAAAGTTTCCATAGTATCAGCCCTCTTTTCTGACTATTGTACCGCCGCCCACAACTACATCTCCGTCATAGAACACCACAGACTGCCCAGGAGTTATGGCTCTGACAGGCTCTTTGAATACAACTCTTATATCCCCGTTTCCTGCCGGAGATATCAAGGCGTCTGTCTCTTTTGCAGAATACCTTACCTTCGCCTTGACTTCCATAGGCTTTTCCAGCGTCTCTATAGAGATGAGGTTTATATCTGTGGCCAAAAGCTCTTTTCCAAATACGTCTTCGCCTTTCCCTATCACGACTTCGTTTCTGTCTATGTCTATGTCCACCACATAGGCCGGGTATCCCAGAGCCAGCCCCAGACCTTTTCTCTGCCCCACTGTGTACTTGGATATGCCCTCGTGAGTCCCTAGCACTTTGCCATCTAAGTCTACAAACTTGCCTTTTGTAGTTTTTTTATCAGAATTCTCCTCTATAAACTTGCCGTAGTCGTTGTCTGGAACAAAGCATATCTCCTGCGAATCCGGCTTCTCTGAAACGACCAGGTCAAGCTTCTTGGCTATCTCCCTTATCTTGTCTTTGCTCTCATATTCCCCAAGCGGCATGAGCGTATGCTCTAGCTGCTCCTGAGTCATGTTGTAAAGAGCATAAGTCTGGTCTTTCCCTACAGCATTTGACTTCTTAAGCAGGTATCTTCCCGACTCCTCGTCTTTTTCTATTATGGCGTAATGCCCAGTAGAGACGTAGTATGCGTCAAGCGCAAATGCCCTTCTCATAAGCTCTTCAAACTTAACATACCTGTTGCACGCTATGCAGGGATTTGGAGTTCTCCCCCTGTGGTACTCCTCTATAAAGTAGTCTATGACCTTTTCTCTGAATATATCCTTGAAATTCATCACATAGAACGGTATCCCCAGCTTTTCTGCCACCATTCTGGCATCGTCCACAGCTGAAAGCGAACAGCATCCGCCCTCTCTCTCTACTGCGTCAGGGTTCTTGTCCTGCCATATCTGCATAGTCACGCCTATGACTTCATAGCCCTGTTCTTTCAAGAGATATGCAGCAACGGAGCTGTCTACTCCACCGCTCATTCCCAGCACGACTTTTTTCTTGTCCATAACTCCACCTCACTCTTTCTGTCTAAGAGAATTATACATCATTCCACAAAAATATAAAATCCTCCAGCTTTTAATCGTAAAATCAAAAGTGCAGGACTCTATATTCTATATGCTATTCTTCATGCTCTTCGTGATCGTGAACATCCTCGTCCGGCTCAAAGCCTTCAAGCTCCGGTATAGCCACACCGCTTCTCTTCGAGTAGTCTAAAAGCGCAGACTTCACTGCCTGCTCCGCCAGCACCGAACAGTGCATCTTCACAGGTGGCAGCCCGTCTAGAGCCTCTGCAACCGCCTTATTAGTAAGGGCCAACACCTCTTTTATAGTCTTTCCCTTTATCATCTCTGTAGCCATGCTTGAAGATGCTATCGCCGATCCGCATCCAAAAGTCTTGAACTTAACGTCTACAACTACTCCGTCTTCTATCTTGAGGTACATCTTCATTATGTCCCCGCATTTTGCATTCCCCACTTCACCTATTCCGTCTGCATCTGGAATCTCTCCTACATTCCTAGGATTTGTAAAGTGGTCCATTACTTTTTCTGTATACATTTATTTCTCCCCCTTAACTTTTTCGTATAGTGGAGACATGTTCCTGAGCCTCTGTACGATTTCAGCTAAATTGTCTACCACATAATCAAGCTCTTCTTCTGAATTGAAATCTCCTATAGAGAGTCTAAGCGATCCATGGGCTATTTCATGAGGAAGCCCTATCGCAAGCAGCACGTGGGATGGATCTAGCGATCCCGAAGTGCAAGCCGATCCACTTGAGCCAGCTATTCCGACCATGTCAAGGCTTAAAAGCAGCGCCTCGCCCTCTATGAACTCAAATGAGAAGTTGACATTCCCAGGGAGCCTTTTCTCTGGATGCCCATTCAACTTGACGTAGTCTATTTTATCATTTATCCTCTGTATCAGTCCATCTCTAAGTGCCATAATCTCTTTGTTATGCCCATCTATATCCGCTGTAGCCATCTCAATGGCCTTTCCAAGCCCTACCATATAGGCTATATTCTCAGTTCCAGCTCTTCTATTTTTCTCCTGGGATCCCCCGTGTATAAACGGATGTATCTTGGTGCCCTGTTTGATGTAAAGAGCTCCTATGCCTTTAGGACCGTATATCTTGTGGCCCGAAAGAGACAGCATGTCTATGTCCGAGTTCTCAAGGTCTATCTCTACGCTTCCCACAGCCTGAACTGCATCTGTATGGAAGTAAACGCCTTTGGCTTTAGCTATCTTTCCTATTTCCGCTATAGGCTGTACAGTCCCTATCTCGTTGTTGGCATACATTATGCTTATGAGTATCGTCTCGTCTTTTATGGCTTTCTCAAGCTCAGTCAAGTCTATAAGCCCGTGCTCGTCGACTCCTAGATAGGTAACTTCAAACCCTTGCTTTTCAAGGTACTTGCAAGTGTGAAGAACTGCATGATGCTCTATCACTGTGGTTATTATGTGGTTTCCCTTGTCTTTATTTGCATAGGCCACACCTTTTACAGCCCAGTTGTCAGACTCAGTTCCCCCGCTGGTGAAGTATATCTCTTTGGCCTTAGCTCCTAGCGCTTTGGCCACCTTTTCTCTAGCTTCCTCTACCGCCTTTTTAGACTCTCTTCCAACCCTGTATATGCTCGACGGATTGCCGTACTGCTCCGTGAAATAAGGCATCATCTCGTCTAGAACTTCTTTTTTCATCTTAGTTGTAGCTGCATTGTCCATGTAAACCTGTTTCATATTCTTCCGCCTCCAATACTATATATAGTACATAAAATCGCTGTTGCTGTTTATCCTGTTATGCTCTTCAATCATGTCCTCCAGCGTTATAGAGTCTATGACGCTGTTTATGCTGTCGTTTATCTTCTCCCAGACCATTCTAGTCACGCACCTGTTTTCCTTGCTGCACTTGTTCCCGGCTGTGTCGTTTATGCAGTCCACAGGAGCCAAGTCTCCCTCCAGGGCCCTTATGACGTTGCCTACCGTGATTTTCCTAGGGGAGTCTATGAGCATATACCCACCTTGAGCCCCTCTCACACTGCTTACAAGCCCGTTCTTCTTGAGCACGGCTATAAGCTGCTCCAAGTAGTGTTCCGATATTTCCTGTACTTCCGCTATATTTTTAAGTGGTATAGGTCCCTCGCCGTAGTGAAGCGCTAGTTCGAACATGGCCTTCAATCCATACCTGCCTTTTGTAGATAATTTCACTTCAAATCACCTCTTTGAATTCCAAGCATTTCACTTGGTTTTATATTTAAAGTATATTACAGCTTTTTATCTTTGTCAACTCTTATGCTCAATTCGCTCTATGTTTTAAATAAAATTAAATTGACTTTGTATGCAATATAATGTATAACAGATTATAGTGAACTTTTTATCAATTTGTAATCAAATGCACAGAAGGAGGTATTTATAATTATGGAAAAAATGATGTTAAGCCCCGCTGAAATATACGAAGAAACTATAAACGTGGGGATAAAAAAAGCCAAGAAATCTACTCTAAAGCAGACTTTCGTATCTGGAATCTTGGCTGGAGCTTTTATAGCTTTCGGAGCTTTCGCGGCTGTTATAGCCTCTCATAGCGTAGAGAACTACGGCTTGTCCAAACTTGTAGCTGGCTCTGTTTTCCCCGTGGGTCTGATACTTGTCTTAATCTGCGGTGCCGAACTCTTTACCGGAAACAGTCTTCTCGTAGTTGCCTATGCCGAGAAGAAAATCACTCCATTTGAGCTTGTAAAGAACTTGACAACAGTGTACTTCGGGAATATGGTCGGAGCGGTTCTAGTGGCTCTACTGCTCTACGGCTCACATTCTTTTGCAGGCAACGACAATGCAATAGGCGCGTATCTCCTAGGAGCTGCCTACAAGAAATCTCACTTAGGCATCTGGACTGCGCTTTTTAGCGGAGTGCTCTGCAACTTTCTAGTTTCAATGGCAGTCTGGGGGTCTTACGGGGCCAGAGACATAATAGGCAAGATATTCATGGCCTGGTTCCCAGTAATGGCCTTTATAATTTCTGGATTCGAACACTCTGTAGCGAATATGTACTACTTCGCAGCTGGGCTTCTCATAAAGCTAAATCCAGAGATAGTTTCAAGCTCAGGACTTACGGCAGAGCAAGTGGCCGGCATAAATGCCACTAGCATCGTAAATAACTTGATCTCTGTGACGGCAGGAAATCTGATCAGCGGAATGGTCTTTGTAGGCATAGCTTACTGGAGTATATACAAGCCTACACATGAAATTGACGACAACGACGACAATAAAAAAAATCCACTCTCCAACAACCTGCTTTTCGACTGGAAGCACGACTAAAAGAGACGAAGCCAATAGGCTTCGTCTCTTTATTTTATATCTACAGTTTTTCCAAATATCCTGAGTATCAAAAGCAGTGTTGCAAATCCAAGCGCCAGTGCTATCCAAACACTCACACCTAGCCCCACCAGTATATATCCAACTACTACAGAAATAGCTGCGACTACAAGCGAGTAGAAAAGCTGTGTCCTTGTATGGTCTATATGGTCACAAGCCGCTCCCATGGAAGATAGTATAGTGGTGTCCGATATAGGGCAACAGTGATCTCCGAATATAGCACCTGTCAGCACTGCTCCTACGCTCATAACCACATATCCCTGGTCTGGATTTATAGAGAATGCAAGCGGTATGGCAAGCGGCATAAGTATGCCCATAGTTCCATATGAAGTTCCAGTCGCAAAAGATATCACAGATCCAAGTATAAAGATTATCGCCGGAAGCAGGAAATTAAGCGACTGAAGTACAGATTCCGGAGCATCCTGAAGTATATTTATGAGGTATACAGCTGTACCAAGTTCTTTTATAGTCCCGCTTAAAGACCAAGCCAAAAGCAGTATTACACCTGTTATTATAAGCGACTTCATTCCAGATATCCACACATCTATCGCCTCTCCTAGCACAAATATCTTCTGTGAAACTCCCATGATCATAGCCACTATAGATGCGATTAAAGCCGACTGGAAGAGCACTATGCTGGCATCTGCAGCCCCAAAAGTCTCTCTTACAGCAAAAAACGAAACTGGACTCTGCCTTATGGCCTCCAGAAGAGCCATGTCACCTCCAGAAGATATCGCCTGATACCCGTCGTAGTAGAAGCCAAGCAAAGACCCTATCATCAGCACGCCTATAGGTATTATGGCGTTCCACACACTCAGCTTTATGCCCTCTTTAGGCTCCAGCGCCTCTATTTCAGATGAAACCATAGGGTTTGCGTCGTCCCTTAAAAGCTTCCCCTCTGTCCTAGCCCTTTTTTCAGCTTTGTACATAGGTCCAAATTCCCTTAGGAGCACTATTCCCATAAATATAAAGGCCAGCATAAATATATTGTAGAACCTGTATGGTATTGTACTTATAAACACGCCATATGGGTTTACAGTCTGCCCTATAAGCTCGTATCCGTCTCTTATAAGGCTAAGCTCGTATCCTATCCAGGTAGACACAAGCGCTATTCCCGCTATAGGGGCCGCAGTTCCATCTATTATAAAGGACAGCTTTTCCCTTGAAACATTCATCTTATCTGTTACAGGCCTCATTATAGGCCCAACTATAAGTGCATTTGCGTAGTCGTCAAAGAATACCACAAGCCCAAGCAGCCAAGTTATGATCTGGGCGCTTCTAGGAGTCTTGGCTCTCTTAGCAAGGCTCTCAGCTATGGCCCTAGCGCCTCCCATCCTCGAGACAAGACCTATAAGGCCTCCAATAGTCAAAACCTGAAGCACTATTCCGGCATTCCAAGGGTCAGCCAGAGAATCTAGAAGCTTCTGTATAAGGTTCATAATACCCCTAAAAAGGGCCATCAGCACATTTGCTCCGCTTAGCTCAAGCATAAACGTGCCTGAAAGCACTCCTACAAATAGGGATAGTACCACATTTTTAGATATAAAAGCCAGCGTTATTGCCACAACTGGCGGTATAAGCGTAAATATTCCGAACTTTATGGCGTTTACAGAGGATTCATCCGCACCTTCTGCAAATGCCGACACAGGGATCAGCAGCGCCAGAGACAAACTCAGAGCGAGCACCTTTGAAAAATCAAGTCGAATTCTATCTTTCATATTCTCCTCCTCTTGAAATATAAAAGTCTTGAGCAATATACCCAAGACCTCTATTTATTATTTTCCGCAACACTTTTTGTACTTCTTGCCGCTTCCGCAAGGGCAGCTTTCGTTTCTGCCTACTTTCTCAACTCTGACTATCTTAGACTGCTTGAATTCCTTCTTTATCTCTTCTCTCTTCTCTTCGTCTATGATTCCGTTCCACTCTTCTAGTTCGTAAAGCCAAGGCGCTTTAGCTTCAAGCATGTTCCAGTAAAGCTTCTCGTAGTTTATCTCAAGTGAAACCTCGCTGTCCTCAGTCAAGCTGTCCATATCCTGCTCGTTCACAAGGCTTGTGTTTATTCCGTCTATAAAGCCGCAGAACACTACAGGCTCTATGCTGTACTTAGCGCCAAGCTCTTTAAGGCTTCCCTTGACTGGATTTTCCTTTTTCCCAAGTATGTCTTTGTATATCAGTCTCTCCTGCTCTAGATACTCTTTCCAGAAAGCGTCGTACTCCTCCTGAGTCTCTAGATTGTATGCCATGTCTTCCCAATTCTTGAATAATGTCATTTATATCACCTCTCCTTAAAATTCTGCAGATTTAACCGTTCTAGGGAACGGTATTACATCTCTTATATTGCTTATACCTGTAAGGTACATTATAGCCCTCTCGAATCCAAGCCCGAATCCGGCGTGGTCAGCCCCGCCGTACTTTCTGAGGTCAAGGTACCACCAGTACTCCTTCTCGTCAAGCCCGCTCTCTTTCATTCTCTCTTTTAGAAGCTCTAGGTTAACCTCTCTCTGGCTTCCGCCTATTATCTCGCCTATTCCAGGCACTAGAAGGTCCATAGCGGCAACTGTCTTATTGTCGTCGTTTAGCTTCATGTAGAAGGCCTTTATCTCTTTAGGGTAGTCGGTTACAAATACAGGCTTCTTGTAGACTTCCTCTGTAAGGTATCTCTCATGCTCTGTCTGAAGGTCGCATCCCCACTCTACAGGGAATTCGAATTCAGCCTTAGCCTCTTTCAGTATCTCTACAGCCTTTGTATATGTTATCCTCTCGAAGTCCGAGCTGACTATGTTGTTCAGTCTGTCCAGCAGCCCCTTGTCCACGAAGGAGTTGAAAAACTCCATCTCTTCAGGAGCATTTTCAAGCACGTAGCTTATGATGTACTTGAGCATGTCCTCTGCAAGCTCCATGTCGTCTTCTAGATCTGCAAAAGCTATCTCAGGCTCTATCATCCAGAACTCCGCCGCATGTCTTGTAGTATTCGAGTTCTCGGCTCTAAAAGTAGGTCCAAAAGTGTAGATGTTCTTGAACGCCATGGCAAAAGTCTCGCCCTCTAGCTGTCCGCTGACTGTGAGGTTAGTCTCTTTTCCAAAGAAGTCCTTGCTGTAGTCCAGTTTCCCGTCTGCCATAGGCGGATTGATCGGGTCCATAGTGGTTACCCTGAACATCTCTCCGGCTCCCTCGGCGTCGCTTCCTGTTATTACAGGCGTATGCACATATATAAAGTCTCTCTCCTGGAAGAACTTATGTATGGCATATGCAGCTAGCGATCTGACTCTGAAAACTGCCGAGAAAGTGTTGCTTCTAGGTCTCAGGTGAGCTATAGTTCTCAAGTACTCAAGCGAGTGCCTCTTCTTCTGAAGCGGGAAGTCCCCTTCCGATTCTGCCGCCACCGCTATATCAGTGGCCTTTATTTCAAACGGCTGCTTTGCGCCCGGTGTAGCCACAAGCTTTCCCTTTACCTCTATCGCCGAGCTTATCGAGAGCTTGGATATCTTTTCAAAGTTCCCAAGTTCTTCGTCGAAAACTATCTGAATATTTTTAAAGAAAGTACCGTCGTTTAGCTCTATGAATCCAAATGACTTTGAATTTCTCAGAGTTCTTATCCATCCCTTTACAAACACTTCGCTGTCTATGAAGCTGTCTTGCCCTCTATAGAGTTCTCTTACAGATTGGCTCTTCATCTAATCTCCTCCTGTCAAAATAAAATAAAGCCCCGTCCACAGTTGAAGGGACGAAAGGCTTTTTTCCGCGATACCACCCTAGTTACCCCTCTGCTAGAGGGATCTCTCGTGAATTGCATATAACGGTGCAGCCGTCTAAGCCTACTCTTTCCGCAGAAATTTCGGTTAGAAACTCCAAGATGTTCTTCGCTAAAGATCCGTTGCAAACCTCTCACCACCGCCTGCTCGCTGAATCCGGTTCCCCCTAGCTACTCTTCTCTTCACAGTCTTTCTATCATGTAAACACTAATTCAAAATTATAATGTCAAATCTCCTTTTTGTCAATAGAGCAGCTTGAGCCTTTCAAGTATCTCTTTCTCGTATCCGATTTGCTTGGGCTCGTAGTACTTCCTGCCCTTGAGCTCAGGCGGCAAGTACTCCTGCGCCACATATCCGCCCTCGTAGCTATGCGGATAGAGATACCCTTCCGCCTTGTCGCCTATATGGGGCGGCACGCCGTATATCTTCTTGTCTGCAAGGTCTTTCATTACCGCATTTATGGCCGTGTAGCTTGCATTGCTCTTAGGTGCACTCGCCAAGTACGCCGTGGCCTGTGCAAGTATTATCCTGCCTTCAGGCATCCCCACCACGTTTACGGCATTGAAGGCAGAGACTGCTACGCTCAGCGCATTCGGATCCGCATTTCCTACGTCCTCTGAAGCCGAAATTATGAGCCTTCTGGCTATGAACTTGGGATCCTCTCCGCCGTATATCATCTTGCCAAGCCAGTAGAGTGATGCATCTGGATCCGAGCCTCTGATGCTCTTTATAAAGGCCGATATATTGTCATAGTGCTCGTCTCCCTGCTTCTCGTACCTTATGGCTTTTCTCTGAACCGACTCCTGAATAGTCCCTAGGTCTATCACTATATTTCCGTCGTCGTCCATATTGGAAGTGATCACCGCTATCTCGAGTGCGTTCAGGGCAATTCTGGCATCTCCATTAGAGACCATTACAAGATGCTCAAGCGCCTCTCTCTCAAGCTCTATATCCATTCCGCCGTAGCCCGAGGGATCCTTAAGCGCCCGCTTCACTACCACCTCTATATCATCGTCTGAAAGAGGCTTGAGTTCGAAGACCATAGCCCTGGATATAAGGGCCTTGTTGACTTCAAAATACGGATTCTCGGTGGTAGCCCCTACTAGAACCACTGTTCCATTTTCGACATAGGGGAGTAGAGCATCTTGCTGAGACTTGTTGAACCTGTGTATTTCATCTATAAAGAGTATAGTCCTCTTGCCCTCAACTCGCTTTCTCTCAATAGCTCCAGAGACCACTTCCCTTATCTCCTTGACTCCTGAAGTCACAGCGTTTATCTGCTCGAAGTGAAGCGACGTCTCTTTGGAAATGACCTTGGCAAGTGTGGTCTTTCCAGTCCCTGGTGGGCCGTATAGTATTATCGAGCTCAGCTTGTCAGCCTTTATAGCCCTGTAGAGCAGCTTGTTTTTCCCCACTATCTCCTCCTGGCCTATGAATTCCTCTAGGCTTTTGGGTCTCATGCGCTCAGCAAGAGGCGCTGAACTTCTTTCACTTTCCCTATTGCTGTATTCAAATAAGTCCATCGCTCTTCACCTATATCCTTCCGTCTTTGATAAGCCCTCCTGTAACAGGGTAAGAGTAGCTTATGCCGTCCATGTTTCTTATAGTCGCTATTATAGGGAATACAAGCCCCATTATGACAGCAGCTATAGCTATGAATATCCCGATTATAAATATGAAAGTCAGAGCACCTATTATTCCCATCACTGCCAGACCTGCCTGAAATACAATTGCCTGTTTGGCCTGCTCTTTTACAAACCCATCTTCCGAGACAACCATGACTATAAGCGGCGCTATTATTGGAATCCCCAGGAAAATACCTAGATGAGACACTGCGCAGAGTATCTTCTGTTCTGTTGTAATCATCTCAATCACCTCCAGCTTATTTGTTTTTATAAGGTATCTGAACTATAAACTCAGAACCCCTGTCCACCTTGCTGTTTACTTTTATATTACCCTTAAAAGAAAGGACTATATGCTTTACTATTGCAAGCCCCAGCCCTGTTCCTCCTACCTGCCTAGACCTTGCCTTGTCCACTCTGTAAAACCTTTCAAAGAGCCTGTCTATATGCTCAGGCGGTATCCCTATCCCCGTGTCTTTCACCACTATGTTCAGGTTGACTTCGTCTTTGAATATCTTGACAACTACTTCCCCACCCTCTGACGTGTACTTTATGGCGTTGTCCACAAGGTTTATCATCATCTGCTGAAGTAGCGACTTGCTTCCCTTCAGCACTTCCACATCGCCTTCTATTTCCAGCTTGACAGATATGTTCTTTTTCTTTGCAGCTTCGTTTAAAAGAGAGAGAATCTCTCTTGTTGTAGACTCCACTTCTAGCGCCTCTGCTCCCTCTTCCTCTATCCCGCTCTCTATTTCAGACAGCGTCAGAAGGTCCTTTATCAGAAAACTCAGCCTGTCCGCCTCTATATCTATTATGTTCAGAAATCTGTTTCTGGTCTCTACATTCTCTATGGCCCCGTCTTTGAGCGTCTCCACAAACCCCTTTATAGATGTAAGCGGCGTCTTGAGTTCATGGGACACATTTGCCACAAAATCTCTTCTCATGTTTTCGAGCTTTCTTATCTCTGTTATATCCTGAACTATGACCACTACTCCTGTGATTCTGTTTGGATCTGTGCTGTGCTTCATAAACCCGCAGTTCACAGAGCAGATTTTATGGCTTGGGCTATTCAGCTCTACCTCTGTCCTGACGCTGTCGTTCTGAGGTGAAAGTTGTTCTATTGCAGAGTTCAGATCTTCGTTTCTGAAGACCTCCTTTATATGCTTTCCTATTGGATCCACAGCGCTTATCCCGAAGATTTCCCTGACTTTAGGGTTCGCTATCAGCAGCCTTCTGCTGTTGTCTATAGCTATAACTCCATTGGACATACTCCTGAGCACGGCCTCCATTTTAGAGCTATTCTCCCTGAGTTCATTTATCGTAGTCTCCAGCCTTTCGCTCATCAGATTGAAGTTCTGGGAGAGCTCGTCTAGCTCATCTTCGGTCTTTGGATAGATCCTCTGTCCGAAGTAGTCGCCTCTCGATATCTTCTTGGTGATCTGCGAAAGCTGTCTTATGGGATCAGTCACTTTTCTTATATACCTGTAGCCAAGCAGCAGAGACACTGTGAGCCCTATACCCATGGACATGATTTGGTACTTTATCAAATCCTCTTTTATCTTGTCTGCCCCATTTATCTCTGGCACGAGGACTTTTGTAAGCGTTATCGAGATAGTTCCTGTCATAAGCACACCTATAATTATGAGGGTTACGAAAACTAGAAATATCTTTTTCTGCATGCTCTTTCTCATCTCAGCTTATACCCTACGCCCCGTATGGTCTCTATATGCTTGGGGTTCTTGTCGTCGTCTTCTATCTTCTTTCTGAGATGCCTTATGTGCACATCTACAGTCCTTGTCTCTCCAAAGTAGTCATACCCCCAAATTTCATCAAGCAGGTAATTTCTAGAGAGCACCTTGCCTCTGTTCTTGGCCAAGATATTCAGAAGTTCAAACTCCTTCAGTGTAAGATCTAGCTTTTCTCCATTCTTCAGGACTTCATGCTTTTCCTCGTCTATTACCAAGTCCTCTACTCTCACTACCTTGTCTATCTCTTTTATCTTTATATCTGTGCGCCTTCTGAGCACCGCCTTGATCCTAGCAAGCAGCTCTCTCAGGCTAAAGGGCTTTGTTATATAGTCGTCGGCTCCTATTTCAAGCCCTATTATCTTGTCCATCTCGTCGCTCTTGGCTGTCAGCATTATTATAGGTATCGACTCCGTACTCACGTCGTTTTTCAGCTTCTTGCACACCTCTGTTCCGTCTATTATAGGAAGCATCAAGTCTAAGAGTATAAGGTCTGGTGACTCCTCCTTTGCTTTCGCAAGTGCCTCCTTGCCGTCTGAAGCTTCTACTACTGAATACCCGTTGCTCTCTAAGTTGAACCTCACGAGTTCAACTATATGACTTTCATCGTCTACTACTAGTATTTTCCCATAGCTCATTTCTCCAACTCCCGCTTAATTACTTTAGTTTTATCATGGCAGCCATCCTACCTGTCTTTCCCTGATCTCTACGATAAGAATAGAAAAGCTCCTCGTTGCAGCTCGTGCAGTGGCTGTCCAGCTCTATATTGGACTCAGGTACTCCCGACTCCATAACAGAGGCCTTGTTGGCTTCCCAGAGATTCAACCTGTATTGACCTTCCCCAAGTTGCTCCAGTATCTTGGAGCAGTCCAGGAACGCTTTCTTGAACTGCGATGCCACATCCTCTTTGACCGTATAGCAGCAAGATCCTATTGTAGGGCCTATCCCAACCAATATGTCTTTTCTGTCTGACCCATATCTTGAAGCCATAATCTCCACCATTTTAGAGCCTATCTTGCCGACTGTCCCTCTCCAGCCTGCATGAGCCACTCCGACCACCTTCTTTTCTGGGTCCACGAAAAACAGTGGCGTGCAGTCGGCATATACCGTCGAAAGGACTACTTCTCTTTCGTCTGTTACGAGACCGTCTATCTCCTCGTACTTTTGGCTCTTTGTCACTCCGTTCCCCATGTCCTCTTTCGACACTACGGCTATCTCTGTCTTGTGCACCTGCTTAGATAGTACGCACTGAGTGACATCTGCACAGAATACATCTCTTGAAACTCTTCTGTAGTTTTCCACCACGTTCTCCAGCTTGTCGTCTGTATACATGCCCATGTTGAGAGACTCGAACTCCCCGTCCGAGCACCCTCCAGACCTAGCTGTAAAGCAGTGCTCTACACATATTTCTTTCTCAAAAGATTCAAATTTCAAAACCGTGACTTCTCCGGCTCTCAATACCTTCAAGCCCATCCCCCCTTACTTTTCCTCTAGCAGCTTCTGAAGTTCTTCCATAAAAGTCTCCAGATCGTTGAACTCTCTGTACACCGAGGCAAATCTCACATAGGCAACTTCGTCTATGTCTTTTAGCTTGTTCAGCACCATCTCGCCTATCTTGTCTGTCTTTATCTCTTTCTCCATGTCGTTGGCCAAACTCTTCTCTATGCTGTCCACTATTTCCTCCATTTGGCTTATGGACACCGGCCTCTTCTGGCAAGCTCTTATTATTCCATTCATGAGCTTGTTCCTTATATAGGTCTCTCTTGTGCCGTCCTTCTTTATAACCATTATAGGAATATCCTCTATCTTTTCATAGGTAGTGAATCTCTTCTGACAGTTCATGCACTCTCTTCTTCTCCTTATAACCTGTCCTTCATCGGTCGGTCTGGAGTCTACAACTTTAGACTCTTGGTAATCGCAATATGGGCATCTCAATTTGGAAGCCTCCTTCACTTATTTCTAATTAAATTATATTATATTTGGCTTTCATTGTCTAATCTTCCTTGCCCAACAAAAATAGAGCCTCTTCGCAAATGGAAAAGGCTCTAATATTTACTTTCTTCTCTTGAGGAAGACTGGAATGTCTAGTTCCATCTCATCCTTTTTTTTCTCTGATTCAGCTTCACTTGAAGTTTCAGCAACATCCGCTTCTGCTTTGATTTCTTTTGCCGGCTCTTCTTTTTGCACCTTTGCTGAAGGCCTGCTCTCTTCTGCTTCTTCAAACCCAGTCGCTATAACAGTTATCATTATCTCGTCTTTAAGATCTTCGTCTATTCTAGCTCCGAATATTATATTTGCGTCCTCGTCGGCAGACTGTCTTATAAGATCTGCGGCTTCGTTGACTTCAAATATTCCAAGGTTCGTACCGCCAGTTATGTTAAGCAGCACTCCTTTCGCCCCCTCTATAGAAGTCTCTAGAAGTGGACTCTGTATCGCCTGCTTCGCTGCATCTACAGCTCTGTTCTCTCCGCTTGCTCTTCCTATACCCATATGTGCAAGACCCTGATCTAACATTATAGTCTTTACGTCTGCGAAATCCAGGTTTATAAGGGCTGGCATAGCTATAAGATCCGATATCCCCTGAATACCCTGTCTAAGTACATCGTCAGCCATCTTAAAGGCGTCCATTATAGAAGTCTTCTTCTCTACTACCTGAAGAAGCCTGTCGTTAGGTATAGTTACAAGAGTGTCTACTCTCTTCTTAAGCTCGCCTACGCCAAGCTCGGCCTGCTTCTTTCTCTTCATCCCCTCAAACATGAAAGGCTTTGTGACAACACCTACCGTAAGTATTCCCATCTCTTTAGCCACTTCAGCAACTATAGGTGCAGCTCCTGTTCCAGTTCCGCCTCCCATACCCGCAGTTATGAACACCATGTCGGCGTCTTGAAGCGCTTCCTCTATTTCGTTTCTGCTCTCCTCAGCCGCTTTCATGCCTATATCAGGGTTCGCACCCGCTCCTAGCCCTTTAGTCAGCTTTTCACCAATCTGAAGCTTGACGTTGGCCTTTGACGAATGAAGAGCCTGTCTGTCTGTATTCACAGCTATATATTCTATACCTTGAACTTCGTTCTCTATCATCCTGTTGACAGCGTTGTTACCTCCACCACCAACTCCTACAACTTTAATTTTTGCAAACTTTTCCATTTCTAGATCAAAATCAAACAAAACACTACCCCCTTATACTCATTGAGTTTTTTAACTGTTTTTTCACATAGTCTCTATTTTGATAAATTTCTCAGAGGTTAATCTTAATTTTATCACAGAATCAAGACCTGTAATAGCTCTTTATCAAAAAACATGACGATTTCCTTACATTTTTTCAGATTTTCTCAAAAAAGATAGGTCTCTCTTCCTTATCTTTTCAAATAAAAGTCGTCTTATGCTGGCAAAATTTTGAAAAAGTCTGGTTCCGAATGCAAATATTCCGGCGTAGTAGAGAGGAACTCCAAGTATCTCCCCTATGTAAGTCAAGAACACCGCCAATATGGCGTTGCCGAAAAAGCCACTGACAAAAATGCCTGTATCAAATTTTTCCTCTATCATAGCTCTTATACCACCTAAAACCGTATCGAAACATGCAAGTATTGCCATAGACATATATATAGCGTAGCTTGAAGAGTAGGTTATCGGAAGCACCATACCTACGGCTATCCCAAGCGCTATTCCAATTATAGCGAATATCAATTTGACTCCTCCTCCTTTTTAGACTGTGCGTAGAGATATCTGAAATCCTCGAACTCATATCCCGGAATGAAGACTTTCTCCTTTTCTTCCACTTCCACTTTTATTTTATAGACGTTTTTCAGCATATCTCCATAAGTGCCCTTGCCCTCTACAGAGGCCACAAGAGACTTCGGGTCTCCTATTACGCTTATCACAAACGGATTAGCAGAGCTTCGCTTGTTTATCTTTATAACAGGCCCTCCGCATTTCACTTCGGACTTTGAAACCACTCTCTGTCCGTTTATGCTTATGGCCTCAGCTCCAGCTCTTTTGAGATCGTTCAGTATAGTCTGTATGTCTGAATCATGTATTATATCGTCATTGATATTCTGTCCTACAATTTCCTCACTGGCGTTGTCTGCAATCAAAAGCCTGATTCCAGGTCCTTCAACAGGATGCACTCCTGATATCTGCTTTATGCTATCTATCTCGCTCTCTATGCTCTTTATCAGAGTGGCATCGTCTTTCCCTTCAAGAGCTTTTTTCTCTTCTAGCTTCTCTTTTTTGTCCTCTATGGACTTCTCCATGACGTCGACTTCCACTTTTAGGCTCTCTACCTCTGTTTTAAGGCTGTCGATTGAGCTTAGAGTGACCATGTCGTAGTCCTCTACTTCCTGTTTAAGAGGCGTCGAAAGCATAGTTCCCAGAACCACTGAAAAAAAAGTTATCATTACAATATTCTTAACTTCTAGTTTCAAGCCAACCAGCTCCAATTTCTATTGTTTTACTACGTCCGAATACCTGTACTCTATGTTTTTCGTATACCTAGGGACAATCACTCTGTCTTCTTTCTCTATCTGAATCTGCATATTGTATTGTTGCTCCAGCAGCCATACGACTCCGCCCTTCAGCCTAAGCGAGTTTTCAAGGTCCTTGGAGTTTCCAAGCGCCTTTATCTCGAAAGGAGGCCCTTGCGATACGCCGTTTATCTCTATATGGTTCCCCGCTGGAACTATCTCTGTAAAAGAGGTGTACCTCTGCTCGTTTATGGATATGGCCTCTGCCTCCGCGGCATTTAGAACATTGACTATCTCTATAAGTGTGTCGTAGTATTTCACAACACCAGCTCCCCCTTCTGCCTGTGGGGGTTCTTCTATCTTCACAGTTACGCCTTCCCCCGAAAGCGACTCGTATCCACTCAGCATCTTGTACTTCTCTATCTCTGAGTAGAGCGCTTCTAGAAACTCGTCTTCCCCTGACTTCTCGCTCTCGTATATTCTCACCTTCTGTTCCAGTGAGTTTATCTCTCTCAGAAGCTGTTCTCTTTCTTCTTTTAGCTTCTGATACTCTAGAGCCACTTCCCTAGACCTGTGAACCGGGATATTCGCAGCAGATATTGACTTGTTCGTCTTGTACTGTATGGAAAGTATGCTCCCCGCTACAATGCATATGAACATAACGGCTATCTTCTGCTTTTTTCCCCTATCCATATCTAATCTCCCTCTTTCACCAGTTTTTCCTCTACTATAACTCTGTTCCCACGTGTGAAGTCTATCTTTTCAAATACCTTGCCCTTCTTGTTCAAGTCTTTCGTTATCTCTTCTAGGTAGTTCAGCTTGTACTCTATATCTTTGAACTCTCCGAGCAGCGCTACTTTCTTGCTTCCAAAGTGGATTTCCAGCTCGTTTTTCTCATTGATCTTTACGATGCTTATTTCGCTGAAAAGCCCCAGCTTTCCAACTCCAGCTAAGAAGTCCTTGAACTCTTCTTTCTCTATATTGTTGCTGTATTCTACGATGCTAGACACCACTGGCTTTTTAAGCTTCAGCCCTTCTACAACTGGAACGTAGTAGCTCTTTAAACTATCTGAAACACTCAGCACTGTGCCCTCTCCGTCAAGATAGATTTTTTTATCCCCGTCTACAACCAGCACGTCCTTTTTTTCCACAATCTCTAGAACTATCCTGTCTGGGTATTTCTTCTCTATTTTCACGCTCTCTATATAGGGCTCCGACTTCAGATTGAGCACGATTTCCTCTTCGTCTAGCTCCATTATGCTGTCTCCTATGGCTATGCCCGAGTACAGAAGCACCCTGTCTTTTTTCAGCTTTTCATTTCCACTCACGTCCACGGTCTTGATGCTGAAAAAAGATGTTTTCTCTACAAGAAAGTAGCCTATGATCCCGAGAGACACTAGCAGTGCAAGCGCTATAGCTACGTATTTGCCCCAGTTTTTCTTCGTTCCATTGACATTAGAGATTTTTTTCATCTTTATTTCTCCTCGTCTCTTTTCAATTGCCTAAAAGTTCCCTTACAACTTCAAATATCCTGTTGTTCGCATCTGATATCCCAGCCTCTTTGCTCATCCTGCCCATATGCTTCAGCGCCTCTTCATCTGAAATGAGGTCGTCTAGCTTTTCCGAAAAGTCGACACCTGCAAGCTCGTCTTCTAGCAAGACTATGCTTGCACCTCTTTTCTCAAGAGCTCTGGCGTTGTACTCCTGGTGGTTTTCAGCAGTGTTTTTCTTTGGAATCAGTATGCTTGGTTTGCCAAGCGCAGTTATCTCGGCTATCGTTATGGCCCCTGCACTCGTCACCACAATATCAGATGACACAAGGTACTTCGGTATCTCGTAGCAGTACTCCATCACCCTTATATTCTCAGGCAGGTCTGCCATGCCATTCTCTTCGAGCTTAGACTTGAAGCTTTCATAGAACCTCTTACCCGTTATATGCACTATCTGCACATTCGTGTCTCCCGACTTCTTCAATATATAGTCGAGCATGCAGTCGTTAAGGCTTCTCTGTCCGCCGCTTCCCCCGAACGAAAGCACCGTCTTTGCGTTTCCGTCTAGCCCAAGCTCCTCTAATGCGTCAGCCCTGTCTATCTGGAGAAGGTCCTCTCTTATGGGATTCCCTGTAATCTGGATTTTCTCTTTGTTGGAGAAGTACTTCCTAGCTTCCTCAAAGCTACACGCTATCTTGCTTACAAACTTCGAAAGTATTTTGTTCGTAATCCCCGGGAATGCGTTTTGTTCGTGTATCATAGTCGGAATCCTCGCAAGTGAAGCAAGCAGAACTATAGGGCCACATACGTATCCACCTGTGCCTATCACAAGGTCTGGGCTGTACTGCCTTATTATCTTTCTGGCGTCGTTAAGCCCGAGCGCCAGCTCTGTCAAGCTTTTAAAAGTGTCCGGAGACAGCTTCCTCTGAAATCCCTTCACCCTGACAGTCTTGAAAGCTATGCCTTCCTTGGGCACTATGTCGGACTCCAGCCCGCTCTGCGTTCCCACATAGAGTATGTCGGCTTCAGGAATTTCCTGCTTTATTTTCTTCGCTATTGATATGGCCGGGTATATATGTCCACCTGTTCCGCCACCAGTTATCAACACTTTCATATTCTATTTTCAGCTCCTATTCATTTTCATGTTTCTAGATATGTTCAGCAGTATTCCAATTGCAAACATGTATATAACTAAAGATGTGCCCCCATAGCTCATAAACGGCATGGTTATACCTGTCGCAGGCATAGAGGAACTAACTACAGCTATGTGTATGGCAGTCTGCACCATTACAAGAGACGTTATGCCCACTGCCAAGTAAGACCCAAAGCTGTCTTTAGCAGAAATAGCTATCTTAAATCCTCTCCATGCTACAGCCGCGTAGAGCCCTAGCACTATTGCCACACCTAAAAAGCCAAATTCCTCCGCAAAGATGGAGAATATAAAGTCGCTGTAGGGCTCAGGTATATAGTAGTACTTCTGTTTGCTCTGCCCGAGGCCCGCTCCCATTACGCCTCCTGAACCGATTGCATAAAGCGACTGAACGACCTGCCATCCGTCTCCGTATTTGTCTTTGAAGGGGTCTAGAAAGGTAGTCACCCTTCTCCACCTATAGGGCTTTGTATAGGCTAGAAGTCCTCCAGCTGCAACTCCAAGCAATCCTGTGCATGCCAAGTAGGTCATACGGCCTCCCCCTATGAAAAGCATTATAAAAAGCGTTATGCCCAGCATTCCGCTAGTTCCAAGGTCGCTCTGAAGTCCAAGTATTATAGCGCACGGTATGGCTATTATAAGCATGGCGTATAGAAATCCATCTCCGAATTTCTTCATCTTTCTCTTACGTCTGCTCATAAAAGCCGCTAAAAATATAACGGCACTTATCTTCATTATGTCGGAAGGCATTAGCAGAGTTACACCCACGTTAATCCATCTCTTCGCCCCGTTGAGCTCCACTCCAAGAGGAGTCATAACCGCAGCTCCTAAAATCAGAGAACATACGTACATGACTGGAGCTATTCTTTTCCAGAATCTATAGTCTATCCTTGAAGCAATCGCCATTCCCAAAAGCCCTACCACAAAGAAAACCAGCTGTCTCTTGAAAAAGTGCATTCCATCACCTTTGTATGCTGGATTGCTTATGGCGTCAGGCCAAGACGAGCTGAATACCATCACAAGTCCTATCACTATTATTCCGATTATAGCTGCCAGCAGCACAAAGTCTACAGGCGGCTTCTTCCCGCGAGGCTTTTTTCTGTCGCCGGATTCTTTTTTTTCCATAGACTAAGCCTCCTTAATCCTGTAGACAGCTTCCTTGAACAGCCTTCCTCTTATCTCGTAGCTAGGGTACATGTCCCAGCTTGCACAAGCAGGTGAAAGCAGTACGTTGTCTCCCTCTGTAGAAATCCTGTGGGCCTTATCTACGGCCTCTTCTATCCCAGAGACCAGATGTATATCCTCTATGCCTGACTTCACAGCTTCCGCCTTTATTTTTTCGGCTGTCTCTCCCAGCAGAACAAGGCTTTTCACTTTTCCACCGAAAGACTCCACAAAGTCGTCAAATTCTCCGCCCTTGTCCATTCCTCCAGCTATCAGAATTATCGGGGAAGGTATAGCCTCTACAGCTTTTATGGAAGCGTCTGGATTTGTGCCTTTAGAGTCGTTGTAGTACCTAGCTCCCTCCACTTCCGCCACAAATTCCAATCTATGCTCTACTCCCTCGAATTCGGATACAGCGGATTCTACCACCTCAGGAGGTATGCCATAGGAAAGAGCCACAGCCACAGCCGAAAGCACGTTTTCCAAATTGTGATCTCCAGGTATCTTTATATCTGAAACTTTCATTATATCTCTCTTTAAACTGCCGTCCGAGAAAACCACTCGCCCATCTTCTATAAAGCAGCCCTTCTCAAGCTTCCTCTTTGCGCTAAAGTAGACTGCATTAGACGAGATTTCAGACGATGCGTCTCTCAGCACCTCGTCTTCGTAGTTCAAGACTGTGTAGTCTCCAGAGCCTTGATTCCTGTATATCTTCTTTTTCGAGCTTATATAGTTTTCCAGGCTTCCATGCCAGTTTAGATGGTCCGGAGTTATATTGGTCAGCAGAGAAATCTCTGGCTTGAACTCCACAGTGTCTTCTAGCTGAAAGCTGCTTGCCTCTATCACAAATACGCTCTCAGGGTCTCTCAGTGCTTCTAGCTCGGACAGTATTCCCACACCTATGTTTCCAACTACATAAGTCTTCTTGCCCGATTTTCTGAATATGTCGCCTATCAAGCTGGTGGTGGTGGTCTTTCCGTTGGTGCCTGTTACACATATAAACTCGGCTTTCCTGACTCTCTCCGCAAGCTCTATATCTGTTATGACTTCTATACCTAAGCTTCTGGCCTTTTGAAACAGCTCTATATCATATGGTATGCCGGGGCTTTTCAGCACAAGCTCTATACCCTTTAAGTCCACATCGTTTGACCCGAGCACGTACTCTACCTGTATCCCATCAAGCTGCTCTATCTCCTCTTTCAACTCTTCACTGCTCTTCATGTCGGTCACCACTACAGACGCTCCTAGTTTTGAAAGCGCCTTTACAGAAGCCACCCCGCTTATGGCAAGTCCTGCCACAAGCACTTTTTTACCTTCTAGCATATTTCTCAACTCCTCACACTATATAACAGACAGGAAGCCGACTGTGCACAGCATCACTGTAAAAATAAAGAATCTCATGACAACTTCCGTCTCTTTCCAACCTTTCTTTTCGTAGTGATGGTGTAGAGGCGCCATTAGAAGCACCCTCTTTCCTCTCGTCTTAAAAGACACCACTTGGACTATGACAGAGATGGCCTCTGCAAAGTAAAGCCCGCAAGCTATGGGTATAAGAAGCGAAAGGTTAAGCGAAAGGGCCACGGCTACAACTCCTCCGCCCAGCGCCATGGAGCCTGTATCTCCCATAAACACCTTTGCCGGATGTAGGTTGTGGCTCAAAAAACCTATGCAAGCTCCAGCCAACGCCCCTGCAAACACAGCTACCTCGTTTTGCTGAAACCTTATGGCTATAAGCATGAATGTTATGAGCATTACAGCCGTGACGCTTGAAGCTAATCCGTCTAAGCCATCAGTCAGGTTTGCACTATTTACAGTCGCCACTATTACAACTGTCAGAAACGGTACGAAGAGCATACCCAGATCGACAGTCTTGCCTGTAAACGGAACTATGACCTCTGATCCCACCGTGTTCAAGAAGTATATGCTCATGCCGACAGCAAGCCCGACCTGTCCTATTATCTTTTGATATGCCCTAAGCCCAAGCGACCTCTTGAGCACAACTTTTATAAAATCGTCTACAAAGCCTATAAATCCAAATCCCAGTGTGGATGCAAACAAAACTCCAACTTTAGAGGTGTTCCCGGTCAAAACCATGGAGATGATAAGCGCAAGCAGCATTATGACTCCACCTATAGTGGGTGTCCCACTCTTCTTAAGATGCGTCTCCGGTCCATCCTCTCTTACACTCTGTCCCACTTTAAGCCTTCTCAGCATAGGAATCACGACTGGACCAAGTACCATCGCCAGTACAAGTGAAATTCCTGTAGTTATAACTATATCCTTCAAGTAATCCATATATCTACAATCCTCCGTATCTTTATATCTTTAGAAGCGCCTCTCTAACTATCTCTCTTTCGTCAAAGTGATGCTTTGTCTCCCCTAGTATCAAGTAAGTCTCGTGTCCCTTCCCGGCAAGCAGAATTATGTCGTCAGGCTTGGCGTTCTTCACAGCGTACTCTATAGCTTCTCTCCTGTCCACTATAGCCACATATTCTCCGCCTTCACGCTTAACTCCCGCTAGCACGTCCTCTATAATTTTAGCCGGATCTTCTGTCCTGGGGTTGTCCGAAGTTACAACGCAGAAATCGGCGTATTTTGCCGCTATCTCTCCCATAGGGGCTCTCTTGCTGCTGTCTCTGTCTCCTCCAGCTCCAAATAGCGCAACTATCCTGCCTTTGGCAAATTCCTTTATAGACTTCAGTACCTTTTCAAGCGCATCAGGTGTATGTGCAAAGTCGATTATGACCGAGAAGTCCTTGCCTGTAGGCACAACTTCAAACCTGCCCTTCACTCCGCTCAGCTTTTCCAGTCCGCTCTTTATGTCCTTCAGTGTGAGCTTCACCCTGCCCGAGTAAGCCGAGGCATAGGCTATACTTGCCGCCGCCAAGCTGTTGTACACACTGAAGAGCCCCGGTATGTTGAGCTCTATATTTATGCTTCCCATAGGGGTGTGCATCTTGTAAGAAACACCTTCCGGCTTCATAACTATATCTGTCGCATAGAGATCATACTCTTCCGAATCGATTCCATATATCAGAAGCGGAGTCTCCAGTGACTTTATTTCATCTATTATCTTCTGTCCGTATGGATCGTCTCCGTTTATGACGTTGAATTCGCTCGTCCTGTAGAAAAGCTTCTTTTTGGCCTCTAGGTAGTTGTCTATTGTCTTGTGGTAGTCTAAGTGGTCGACAGACAGGTTTGTGAAAACCCCGACTTTGAAATCAGAGTAGTCTACTCTGTTTAAGTCCAGGGCATGAGATGAAACCTCCATAACGGCAGTGTCTACCTCGTTGTCTATCATGCTGCAGAAGCTCTCCTGAAGCTCTAGTGACTCCGGCGTAGTCGTATTGGTATCTACAACCTTGTTGCCTATCAGATTCCCTATAGTCCCTATTATACCCACTTTGTGGCCTATCTCCTCGAATATGGCCCTAGTCAAGTAAGTTGTGGTCGTCTTTCCGTTTGTACCGGTTATACCTATCAAATTCAGCTTGGAAGAAGGGTCTCCGCAAAAACTGCAGGCCAGTTTCGCAAGCATTTCCCTGGAGTTTGAAACCTTTATCACAGGCATTTCAGCCGGGATCCCCTCAACTTCTTTTTGAAGCACTATAGCCGATGCTCCGTTCTCAATCGCTGAAGCTATGTATTTATGACCGTCCGTCTTGAATCCCTCTATAGCTACAAAGAGATATCCTGCTTCTACTTTCTGGGAGTTGTAGGCAATCCCCTTTATTTCAACGTCTTCGAGATTGTTTCCGGATTCGAACTCCGCGCCTTCAAGTATATCTTTCAGTTTCAATCTTCATCTCTCCTTTATGAGTTTTGCTGTCTTTTCTCTATATGATAATATCACAAAACAAGACAATATTATAGTCAAAACTAAGAGGCAATCTCAATCTGAACCGATTGCGATTGCCTCACTTTATTCAAAGCTGACCTTAACTGGTGTTTCGTTGTCTATCACTGTGCCAGGACTAGGCTCCTGACTTTTTACGTTCCCATCTCCGCTCAGGCTGTACTTAAGCCCAAGCGCCTTAAGCTCTTCTTCAGCCTCTTGCTTGGTCTTTCCGGCCAAGTCTGGCATCTCTATATTTTCAGTCCTGACTCCGTCTAGATACAGCTTTACAAAAGAGCCGTATTCCACGCTTGATCCTGGCTCAGGGTACTGGTCCACCACCGGGTCGCCCTGGTCCATGTAGTAGCTGTCTGTAGTGTAGTCTAGCCCTGCCTCTTCTAGAAGCTTCACGGCTTCGGCAAGTGTTTTGCCTTTTACGTCCGGCACCTCTGCCCCCGCGCCCTCTTCTACGTCATTCCTCTTGACTCCAAGGTACTTAAGCGTATTCACAAGCATCTCCTCACCTATAGGGCCTGCCGTATCTATTCCGAAATACTTTCCCGAAGTAGACTCGTCCACTATTGTGAGCACTATTATCTTAGGATCTTCTAATGGTGCAATCCCCACAAAAGAGCCTATATGCTTCTCGTTCGAGTATGCTCCGTCAACTATCTTTTGTGCAGTTCCTGTCTTCGCTCCCACTTCATATCCTGGAACATCTAGCTTCCCTGCGTAGCTGTCTCTTGCTGTGTCTCCCATCATGCTGAGCACTTCTTTTGCAGTCTCTTCTGACATCACTTTTTTCACGACTTCAGGCTCTGACTTAGACACCACTTTTCCGTCTTTATCTGTGACTTCAGCCACCACTTTCGGCTTCATAAGGTCTCCACCGTTGGCTATCGAAGATATAGCGGTTATAAGTTGTATAGGCGTCACTGCCACTCCCTGTCCAAAAGAGATATTGGCAAGAGTGGCGTCTTTTATACCCTCTGCCGAAGGAGGTATTATACCCGTCGACTCTCCGGTCAAGTCTATGCCTGTAATGGCCCCAAATCCGAATGACTTGGTGTACTCGTAAAGTTTCTCTCTTCCAAGTAGAAGCGCTATGTCCACCATCATGTCGTTACAGGAGTTCTGAAGCCCCTGTGAAAGCGTCTGGTGTCCATGAGGGTTGTAGTACCTCCAGCACCTTATAGGAGTGCTTGACTCTATTCCGGTTGCGTAGCCATCACAGTAGAAAGTGCTGTTTGTGCTTATGACGTTTTCCTCAAGAGCCGCAGCAACTACTAACGTCTTGAAAGTGGAGCCCGGCTCGTAAGCGTCGTTTATATTGTAGTTTCTCCACATGTCAAACCATACGTTCTGCTTCTCTTCGTCAGTCATGCTGTCCCAATTCGACTTTATAGCCTCATCTTTTACTTCCCTGGGATTGTTAAGGTCATATCCAGGCCCTGAAGCCATGGCCAGAATATACCCAGTCTTAGGGTCCATGACTATCGCAGACGCATTCTTGGGCTTATGCTCCTCTATTGCCCTTTTGACAGCGGCCTCAGCTATCTTCTGGATTTCGCTGTCTATGGTCAACTTCACATCATAGCCGTCTTTAGGCTCGTAAATCC
Organism: Andreesenia angusta; assembly: GCF_001855385.1. Lineage (NCBI taxonomy): Bacteria > Bacillati > Bacillota > Tissierellia > Tissierellales > Gottschalkiaceae > Andreesenia > Andreesenia angusta. Next base: position 352,748 of record NZ_MKIE01000002.1, read on the forward strand.
GCTCTTCTCCATACGGAAGCTGGTTTCCCTTGCCGTCAGCTATCTTTATTAGCTTTCCCTCTGTTCCAGTCAGCTCGCTGTTCATTATGCTCTCGATTCCATACTGTCCCACTTGGTCTATATTCGTATGTCCTATTACGTAAGAGGCAAAGTCGCCTTTCGGGTAGTACCTCTTGTTGTCTTCAACTATGTCTATCCCCGGCAGACTGGCCTTCTTGAGCTTTTCACTCTGGTCCTTTTCTATCCACTGCTTTATCTTTACATTTTGTCCGCCTTTTTTTATCATGTCCTCGAGAGTCTTCTTGTCCATCTCCAGTATCTCTGAAAGAGTACTGACCGTCTTTTCAAGTTTAGACTCATCTATATCTTTCGGCCTAGCCCAGACAGTGTCTCTTTTCAAACTAAGCGCAAGCTTCACGCCGTTGCTGTCATATATAGTGCCTCTTTCAGGAGATATCGGTATGCCTCTCGACCACTGGTTGAGAGCCTCTTTCCCGAGCTCGTCCCCTCTGACTATCTGGAGATAACCCACTCTGACGAGCAGCACAAGCACAAGAAAAGACATGAATATCGAGACTATCATTATCCTTGCTTTTGATTCTCTACTGGGTAAAGCCAAATCTTACACCTTCCTTGATCTATCTAGAAAATTTGTCCAATATTCCGGCAAAAAGCGATTTTGAACTTTCAGTCTGAGCAACCGCTTCCTGAGAGCTCTTAGGTACTTTGACCGTCACAAACTGGCCTTCTTCAGCTTTTCTGAGATTTATCTTCTCTTGAGCCTCTGAGACAAACCACTCTGAATCCCTTATCTCTCCAAGCTCTATGTTGAGCTCGTCTCTATGCTTTGTAGCTTGCTCTATTTTATACTCTAGTCCAACTATGTCGTATCTCACCTTTGATATCTCGGAATATCTGTAGAGAAGAACAAAAGTAGCCGCTGCAACTGCTCCAAAAGTCAGCGCAAGCTTCAGCCGCGCTTTGGCCTTGTTTTGCTTTTTCCTCTTTTTCCTGACTTTTCTCTTATGTACTCTCTCCTGCTCTAGAGGCCTTTGCTCTATATGTACTCGCTCTTTTCTCTTTACAGCAGCCACTTGTTATTCCTCCCTTTATCTCCTAGATTTTTTCAGCAATCCTGAGTTTGGCGCTTCTAGCCCTTGAGTTTTCACTAAGTTCTTCTTCTGTAGACACTATGGGCTTCTTTGTTATTATCTTGACTTCTCTTTTCTTGTCGCACATACAAACCGGAAGTTCCGGTGGGCAAACACAGCTCAAGCTCAGCTCTTTAAAAGTCTCTTTCACTATCCTGTCTTCCAGTGAGTGGAAAGTTATTATGCAAATCCTTCCGCCTCGCTTCATCTGCTTAACTGCGTCCATTATAGTCTTTCTTATTATCTCCAGCTCGTCGTTTACCTCTATCCTTATGGCCTGAAAAGTACGTCTGGCCGGATGAGGTCCTCCCTTTCTGGCTCCGCTTGGAATCGCTTTCTTTATCACTTCCACCAGCTCGAGAGTCGTGTCTATAGTCTTCTCTTCTCTCTCTGTGCAGATAAACTCCGCTATTCTCTTGGCCCATCTCTCTTCTCCATAGTCTTTTATTATCCTGTGGAGCTCTTCCTCAGAGTAGCTGTTGACTATGTCCCAGGCCGAGATTTTAGCCTTGCTGTTCATCCTCATGTCGAGCTTGGCATCCTGCTTGTAGGAAAAGCCTCTCTCCCCCTCGTCAAGCTGATGCGATGAAACCCCTAAATCCAGCAACAGTCCATCTATACCCTCGATATTGAGTTTGAATAATATATTTTTTATATTGCTGAAGTTGTCGTTTACAAATATGACTCTGTCTTCATACTGCTTAAGCACTTCTCTGGCTTTTTTTATGGCGTTCCTGTCCTGGTCTATGCCTATGAGCATTCCGTTTTCAAGCCTCTTGGCTATCTCCTTGGAATGACCTCCGCCGCCAAGAGTGCCGTCTACATAAGTTCCGTCCGGCTTTATATTCAATCCCTCTATGCACTCGTCTAAAAGTACCGATACATGCTTAAACTCCAATTCCAACACCTCTTCTGATATTTTCTATTTTCCTTTAGCTTTTGCAAGCTTTCTGTTTCTGTATATAAAGTATAGAGCGACTATAATCACCGAAGCACTTAAGAGCTGTGCAACCCTTATTCCTCCGAACATAAGGCTGTCTGTTCTCAGCCCCTCTATAAAGAGCCTTCCCAGAGAGTAGAGCGCTATGTACATCAGGAATATCTCGCCTTCAAAAGCCTTACCCTTTTTTCTGTAGTATAGGAGTAGCCCAAGCACACCTAGGTTCCAAATCGACTCGTAGAGAAATGTCGGATGAACCCCTACGCCGTCCACAGTTATAGCCCACGGAAGGTCTGTCGGCCCGCCATGTGCCTCTTGGTTTACGTAATTCCCCCAGCGGCCTATGGCTTGTCCAAGCACTATCCCTGGAGCCATTATATCTGCTATCTTCCAAAACTTGAGTTTCTTCACTCTACAGAATATATAAGCTGTAATCGTTGCGGCTATAAGCCCTCCGTGTATTGCAAGACCGCCTTCTCTTATGTTCAGTATGCTCTTTATATCCCCTGCGTAAGAGTCCCAGGAAAAAGCCACATAGTATATCCTCGCCCCAACTATCGCCATAGGTATCGCCACTATGAGGAGGTCTAGCACTATGTCCTCTTTTACTCCCTCTCGCTTGGCGCCTTTCATGGCCACCGCAGTTCCAAGTATCACGCCTATAGATATTATTATTCCGTACCACATCACATCTATTCCAAATATATTAAATGCCACTGGATCCAACTGCTTTCCTCCTCGACTGATTTTAAATATACCTATACAATATAATACCACAGTTTCAAGCCGCTTTCCAAACTTTATTGTATTTTTATGCCTATCTGAAGCCATTTAGGTCCAGGGTAATAAAAAAAAGGGCCTAAGCCCTTTTCTCTAAAGTGAAACCACTTCTCCTGTGCACATATACACAACTCTCTCGCACACATTGGTTATATGGTCTCCCATACGCTCAAGGTATCTGCCCACGAAGAGCAGGTCTATCGCCTTTTTTATTATCGTCTTGTCTTCTTCTATCTTCTCTAGTAGCTCCGCGCATATCTCGTCGTATATACTGTCTACTTCGTCGTCTCTTCTTGCCGTCTCTATAGCCAGGTCTTCGTCTCTGTTTATAAAGCTGTCCAGACTCTTGCCGAGCATCTCCTGGCATATGTTCGCCATTCTAGGTATGTCTACAAGAGGCTTTATGTGAGGACCGTCCATCTCTATCACGACGTTGGCTATGTTCACGCCGTAGTCGCCAACCCTCTCTAGCTCTGTTATTATCTTGAGTACGCTGCCTACAAACCTCAGGTCGCTCGCAACTGGCGTCTGAAGCAAAAAGAGCTCTAGGCATTTCTGCTCTATGTCGGCTTCGAGCCTGTCAACCTCGTTGTCTAGCTTTTTTACCATGGCCGCTTTTTCTTTGTCTGTCTCTAGAAGTGCCTCTAGTGACACCTTTATGACCTTTTCCACCTTTGAACCCATGTCCAGCATCATCAGATTAAGGTCTCTAAGCTCGCTGTCAAATGTCTTTCTCATCCTAATTAATCCCCCCGTTTAACCGAATCTTCCAGTTATATAGTCCTCTGTCCTCTTGTCCTCAGGATTAGAGAATATCTTCTTTGTTTCCCCTACTTCTATAAGCTCTCCCATCAGGAAGAATGCAGTCTTATCCGAAATCCTTCCAGCCTGTTGCATAGAGTGAGTCACTATGACTATGGTATAGTCTTTCTTAAGCTCGTCTATTAGCTCCTCTATCTTAAGAGTGGCTATAGGGTCTAGCGCCGACGTAGGCTCGTCCATCAAAAGCACCTCTGGCTCCATTGCAAGCGCCCTTGCTATGCAAAGCCTCTGCTGCTGACCTCCTGAAAGCGCCCAAGCCGAGTCATTCAACCTGTCCTTCACTTCATTCCAGAGGGCCGCGCCTTTAAGGCTCTTTTCAACTATTTCGTCTAGTTTCTTCTTGTCCTTGAGTCCGTGCTGCTTAGGCCCGAAGACTATATTCTCGTATATGGACTTCGGGAATGGGTTCGGCTTTTGAAACACCATACCAATCTTAGTTCTCAGGTCTACCTCGTCCACCTTAGGGTCGTATATGTCCCTACCTTCGAAAACTATGCTTCCGTCGTGGCTCGTTCCAGGTATAAGGTCGTTCATCCTGTTGAGTATCCTTAGAAAAGTCGACTTTCCGCAGCCTGAAGGGCCTATAAGCGCAGTCACCTGGTTCTCCTCTATATCTAGATTTATATCCTTAAGAGCTTTGAAGTCCTCGTAGTAGAAGTTCAAGTTTTCTATCTTTATCTTTGTGCTCATGTGCATTCCCCTATCCTTTCAGTCTGTCTTCATATTTATTTCTAACGTATATGGCTATTCCATTAGTGATAAACAGTATCACCAGCAGCACTATTATAGCAGCAGCAGCCAGGTCATGAAATTCCTCCTGAGGCCTCGCAGTCCAGTTGTATATCTGCATAGGCAGTATCGAAAATGAGTCCATTATCCCCGTCGGTGAGAAAGCTATAAACGAAACCGCTCCTACCATCAGCAGTGGCGCAGTCTCTCCAAGCGCTCTAGAAACCGCAAGTATATTCCCAGTCATTATGCTCGGTATCGAGTACGGCAGTATGACCCCCGTTATAACCTGCCACTTTGAAAGACCTAGCGCATATCCCGCTTCCTTTAGGTCTTTCGGAACGCTCTTTATAGCTTCCTGGGACGAAACTATTATGACAGGGAGTATAAGCAGCGCGAGCGTCAGTGATCCTGAGATTATGCTTCTTCCAAGTCCAAGGAACACCACGAACACTCCCAGCCCAAGTATACCATAGACTATAGAAGGCACTCCTGCCAGGTTTGAGATATTTAGCTGTATAAAGTTCCTCAGCTTGCTCTGTCCCGTATACTCTTCAAGGTATATGGCCGTGCCTATTCCAATCGGAACAGCTATTACAGCTGTAATGGCTATTATCCAAATGCTTCCCATCAGTGGAGCTCTTATTCCCGCTCTGCTCGCTATCCTGGAAGTATAGTTTGTAAAGAATTCGGCGTTAAGCCAGCTCAGCCCTGAGCTGAATATGTCGAATAGGAGAACAGCCAGCACTACTACCCCTAGAAGGGCGGAGGCCAGCACTACTCCATGAAATACATTGTTTTTTATCCGTCTCGACCTTATATTGCTCACTAGTATTCCTCCTTGTACTTCTTGACTATATACCTAGAAAGCACGTTAAGCCCTAGGGTTATACAGAAGAGCAGCAGCCCTACTGCAAATATCGTTTTGTAGATAAGCCCTCCATGGCTTACATCTCCCGAAGCCACCTGCGCTATGAAAGCCGTCATAGTCTGAACGCTCTCAAGAGGGTTCAGTGTCATATTAGGTGTAGACCCCGCCGCAAGCGCAACTATCATAGTCTCTCCTATGGCTCTTGAAATCCCAAGTATAAAAGAGGATATTATGCTTGAAAGGGCCGCTGGCACTACTACCTTGGTGGCAACCTCCAGTTTTGTGCAGCCAAGCGCGTAAGCTCCTTCTCTTAGAGACTCTGGCACTGCTCTCATGGCATCCTCACTCAGCGAAGATATCATAGGCAGTATCATTATGCCCACAGCTATTCCCCCGCTCAGCGCATTGAACACGCTAGATGAGGGAAACACAGTCCTTATTACAGGGCTCAAAACTGTAAGGGCAAAGTACCCATAGACTATAGTAGGTATTCCTGCCAGTATTTCAAGCGTAGGCTTCAGTATTTTCCTAGTTCTTTTAGAGGCATATTCGCTCAAGTATATTGCACTTCCAAGCCCAAGCGGAATCGCTATTATACAGCCTATAACTGTGACTACAAGTGTTCCAGCTACAAGTGGAAGTACCCCAAATTTTGGGTTGCTAAAAAGCGCTGTCCACTCTGTTCCAGTTAAAAACTCCACTATCGAAACTTCCTTGAAAAACCCAATGCTCTCGCTTAAAAGCACCCCTATTATCCCAATAGTCGTAAGCACTGAAACTCCTGCAAACATGGAAAGCAGTATTTTTATAAGCTTTTCTTTTCTCTCTATCTTCTTGTATCTTGCTGTTTTCTCTTCGTACGGTCTATCCAAAATCATCTCAATCCTCCTTGCCGTTTTTAAATCCTAAGGTAATTATATTCCCTGCAAGTGCAGATTGTGTTTAGTCAAAGTAAACCGAAGGTTAAGAATGTGTTAAGTCAGACTTATTAGTTTTTAAAGTCATCGTTGTATTTTGACAGCACTATCAAAAAAATAGCCCCTATGAATATAACTATACCTCCATAAGCCATGGATATTCCGACGTCAAAGTCGTGAAGGGCATTTACCATAGCTATTGAAAGCGGTCTGTTGTGCACTCCATAGAGAAGCGCCGATATTGTATATTCACCTATACACCTCATAAAAGCCAGCGAAAATCCTGATATTATTCCTGGGCTAACTATGGGGAGTATGACCCATTTAAATGTCTTGATCTGGTTAGCTCCTAGGTTCCTAGATGCAAACTCGTATTCTGGATTGAAGTTGCTGAATGCTGTATAGGTGCTTCTAGATACCAGAGTCACAGTGGCTATTACATAGGCTATAGGCAGTATAGCGTATGTTCCCACAAGGGAGTTGTTGAAAAGCATCAGCCTCTTTTGATTGAATGCAAATATCAGATTCACCCCCAGCGTACTTGGAGGTATCGCCATAGGGAGCAGTACCAAGAAGTTTAACGCCCTGGATTTAAAGCTTTTATCTTTTAGTATCAAGTAGGAGCTTATTACCGCTATAGTCGTGGCCAAAGCTGCGGCTATAGAAGACATATATAAGCTGTTCTTTATAGGTGCTAATACTCTTGCTCTAGAAAATATAGCTCTATAATTCATAAGCCCGAAGTCGTTCGGAAATATATTCATCATCCAGCTCTTAGAGTCCGCAAACGACAACAGTATTATTGCAGCAAGAGGAACTACTATCAAAATTACTATAAAAAGCGCCGTGGCATGAAGCATAGCATTTGCAAGTCTACTTTCTACTTTCACCTTTTTGAATTTTTTTGACTTAGTGGCTTTAGACTTTGAAATTTGCTTGCTGTAATGGCTATAGAGTCCCATAGTCGTAATAGATATAACCATAAGCAGTATAACTTGAGTAGAGGCCATTTGCATCTGATTGCTCATCTTAGACTGAAGTATCTGTGTGCTCATCATCCTGTACCCGCCACCTATTAAATATGGTGCCGAGAAAGATCCCGTTCCTGTAGCAAATGTCATTAGAGCGGATGTCAAAAGGGCCGGCCTTATATGTGGAAATATTATATCCTTAAATATCTCAAACTTTGAAGCTCCGAGTCCCTTGGCGGCCTCTATAGTGGAGTAGTCTAGAAATTTCAAAGCTATAGACGTGTTTATATAGAAATATATATACTGAGTGAATGCATGTACAAATATAATCCCCCAGAAACCAGAGAAGTTTATAGGCGGGCTTTTCAGATTCAACATCAGCTTTAGCGCTTGATTTACTATACCAGTCTCTGAATACAGCTGTATAAAAGCTATAACTATCATAACCCCAGGAAGCACAAATGGACTTAACATAAATAGATTTACTATTCGCTGATATTTGGCTTTAAAATAGTCTGTATAAAAAGCCATATATACTCCTATCACCATGCAGCTTAAAACTGTACCTATCCCAACTTTCACCGTATTAGAAAAAGCTATTTTATTCACTTGAATTGAAAAAAACATTCTATAGAAATCTAAAGACAGCCCCCCAACTTCTGATCTAAGCGTTATCATAAGTGTATTTGCTATAGGAAATAGTACGAAGGTAAATATCAAGTAAAATAAAATGATGTATATTATATAGTTCAGTGCCTTTTTCAAAAAATCACTCCTATTCCAGACTCTTTACAGCTCTTTTATCTATCTTAAATGCAACTAGATCCCCAATATTTCTGGGATTTTTACCAAGAGACGTTCCCTCTGTAATTTTAAGTCTTACTTTTCCATACACACATGTGTATGTGGTGTGGCTTCCATTAAACTCGGCCTCTACTATATTTGCGTTCATATCTCCCTCTTTTACCAGCGCTATATCTTGAGGCCTTATGCAAGCCTTCAATATATCTTCTCTCTCTATACCTATTTCTTTAAGCTCTTCTTTGTTCAGTATATTGGACTCTCCCACAAACCCTGCTATAAATTCATTTTTAGGATGATTATAGAGCCCACGAGGTGTATCTACCTGAACTATTTTCCCATCATTAAACACAGCTATTCTGTCTGAAATAGACATGGCCTCCTCTTGGTCGTGAGTGACGAACACAGTAGTTATACCCAGCTCCTTCTGAAGCTCTCTTATCTCTTTTCTCATCTTGTATCTAAGTTTTGCATCCAGGTTTGAAAGCGGCTCGTCTAAGAGCAACACTTTAGGCTCCACCGCCAAAGCCCTAGCGATGCATACCCTCTGTTGCTCTCCTCCAGAAAGCTCATTTATATCACGTTCTCCAAACTCGCTCATCCCCACCATCGCAAGCTTGTTTTCTACTTTATCGGCTATAGTCTGTTTGTTCATTTTTCTAGTTTTAAGGCCGTATCCCACATTCTTGCTTACATTCATATTAGAAAAAAGTGCATAGTTTTGAAACACCATTGCAATCTCTCTTTTTTCCGGCAAAAAAGAAGTTATATCTTTTCCGCCTAGCTTAACCTTGCCGGAGTCTGGCTTTTCAAACCCCGCAAGTATCCTGAGTAGAGTGGTCTTTCCACAACCTGATGGTCCTAGAAAAGTAAACAGCTCTCCATCTTCTATTTCGATGTTCACTTTATCTAATATTCTTTTTTCTCCAAATGATTTTTCAATATTTTCAAACTTTATATTTCCCATAAGTTTCCTCCCCAAAAAAATCCCGCAGAACACGTGTATGAGTTCTGCGGGATTTTTTTATTCCGCTATATCTTTTCCTGAATCTCTTATTTCAGTATCCCAAAGATTCAACCATTCCAGTTCATTTTTTGCGACATTTCCCCAGTTTATATCCATTTCCTTTAAAGGAGTCTGCATCCACTCTGGCCCCTGCTTTACTGCTTCAGCCAGTGTAGGCATTCTGTCAAATTCATTTGCCAGCTTAACCTGAACCTCTTCGCTTCCAGCGTAGTCTATAAAAGCTGCCGCCGCATTAGGATGAGGTGAGTTCTTTATAGCCGCAATAGCATCTGTAAGAACTATAGATCCTTCTTCTGCGTCTATCATAGTAAGCGGCATTCCATTGTTGTTCACATTGTCAGTTATAGAGCTTAAAACTCCGTAACTTATAGGTGCCTCACTTTTCCCAACTGCCTGGAAGTGAAGACTTCCGCTTCCATAGTAGTTTTTAGTGTTTTGATCTAGCTGCTTCAGATATTCAACACCTTCTTCAAAAGAAGAGTTGCTACTGTAGTAGTCTAAAAGAGAAACTATAGTAGCTCTTTGAGACGAAGAAACATAGTCTCTAGAAACTATCATATCCTTATACTTAGGGTCTGCAAGATCTGCCCAGCTCTTAGGAGCCTCTTCCTCGCTTAAAGCTTCGTTGTTGTAAAACATAACAACAGGTGTCTGCATCACTCCAAACCATCTTCCTTCCGAATCCTTGAATTTAGCATCAAGGCTTTCTTCCCATGAAGGCTTCGTACTCTCAAATAAGTCTTCTTCAGCCATTGTTATAAAAAGCGAAGAAGCTCCTCCGTACATTATATCTGCCTGCGGGTTCTCTTTTTCAGCTCTCACTCTATCTGCAAGTTCACCTTTTAGATTTATGAATTCAACTTCTACTCCTGTTTTTTCCGTAAATCCATCTGCAACCACTTCCAGCATATCCTCTCCATGCGTTGAGTAGATTACAAGCTTTTCCTCTAGGTCCTGAGTTTTGGCTTCACTCTCTGCACCGCTTTTTGCATCTTCAGAAGATGATTTGTCTGAGTTTGAGCAAGCAGCTAATGAAATTGCCAGCACCATAGATAGAGTCAATAGTAAAAATCTCTTTAATAAGTTCATCTATACATTCTCTCCTTTTGATTGAGTTTTTATACATTCTTTTTAACCCTACCATTTAATCCTAATTATTTCAAATAAGCTTATTCTATCCATTTCAATATTTGCATTTTATTTTTCTATAATAAAAAAGAGAGGCACATGGCCTCCCCGAAAGTCTGTTCTTATTTTATGGCTTCTAGAGTAGCTTTCCCCTCTTCGTAAGCGCTGTCCTCTAGTGCTATATACCCAACATCTCCAACTATGTCTTTAGCTAGGTCTAGGTAAGTCTCCACAAAAGCTCTGACCTGTGGCTTCTCTTTTATCGAGTTGTTAGAAACGTAGATGTATATCGGTCTTGAAAGTGGTGCGTATTCTCCGCTTTGGATAGTCTCGTTGTTAGGTGCTATTCCGTTTACAGATACAAGCTTTAACTTGTCTTGGTTCTCTAGGTAGTAAGCGTATCCGAAGTATCCCATGGCGTTTTTGTCTGCCATTATACCTTGAACAAGTACGTTGTCATCTTCACTGGCTGTGTAGTCTGTTCTAGAAGCTCCGCCTTCGCCCATTATCTCTTCAGTGAAATAGTCGAAAGTTCCAGAGTCTGTTCCAGGTCCATAAAGCTTAACTGGCTCTGCTGGCCAATCCGCCCTTACATCTTGCCAAGTCTTTACAGTGCTGTTTGGCTCCCATATCTTCTTCAGCTCTTCAGCTGTTATATCCTCTATAAATTCATTGTCTTTGCTTACAACTATAGATATTCCGTCGTAAGCCACGTCGAACTTAGTGTATTCTACCCCATTTTTCTCTGCTTCTGCTTTTTCCTCATCCTTTATCTCTCTAGAAGCGTTTGAGATATCTGTCTCGCCAACTGTGAATCTCTTGAATCCTCCACCTGTTCCAGACATTCCAACAGTCACTCTTGAGTCAGGATTAGCTATTTGGAACTCCTCTGCAATTGCCTCTGTTATAGGATAAACTGTAGAGGAACCGTCTGCTTCTATTGAACCAGATATTTCTGTACTAGCTCCACCGTTCCCGTTCTCTCCGCCATCTCCGTTGCTTCCGCAAGCAGTGAATAAAAGTGACATAGATGTTATAGCTAGTAGTGATGTCTTTACAAATTTTGAATTCTTGAATAATTTCATTGATTTATTCCTCCTCTTATTTGATTGCTATTTTGTTTGCGTTTTTATTTCTTGATTACAATCTAATTCTAGCAATTTCAAATGTAAAGTATGTATAGACAAAGTTAAAGAATTGTTAAGTAGCATTAAGGTACGGTAAACTGTTTACGATTGCCCCAGTTTGAGTTATAATCTAATGGACTGAAAAATAGGAAAACGAAAAGGAGCTAAAATATAAATGAAATTAGGAATAGTAGGTTTACCAAACGTAGGAAAGAGTACGCTTTTTAACGCCATAACTTCAGCAGGAGCAGAGTCTGCCAACTACCCATTCTGCACTATAGAGCCGAATGTAGGAGTTGTTTCAGTTCCGGACGAAAGACTGGATGCGCTTAGAGAGCTTTTCAACTCGGAGAAATGCGTTCCGACAGCTATAGAGTTCTTCGACATAGCGGGACTTGTAAAGGGTGCCAGCAAAGGTGAAGGACTTGGAAACAAGTTTCTTTCACATATAAGGGAAGTAGACGCAATAGTACATGTAGTTAGATGCTTCGAAGACGAAAACATAACTCATGTGGAGGGCAGAATTGACCCTGTAGATGATATAGAGATAATAAACCTGGAGCTAGTGCTTGCAGACCTTGAAGTTGTGTCAAAGAGACTCGACAAGGTGCAAAAGCTTGTGAAGGGAGACAAATCGTATCAAAAAGAATTCGAGCTACTGACCGAGATAAAGAGTGTGCTTGAAGAAGGCAAGTCTGTCAGGACTATGGAGTTCTCTCCTGAAGATACAACAGTTGTAAAGAGCTTTAACCTAATATCTTCAAAGCCTATACTCTACGTTACAAACGTGTCTGAGGAAGACGTAGTAGAGGGGAACGAAAATAGCTTTGTGCAAAAGGTTATGGAATACGCCTCTGAAGAGGGTTCAGAAGTTGTAGTGATATCTGCCCAGATAGAGGCGGAAGTTTCAGAGCTTGACCCTGAAGAGAAGAAAGAGTTCCTAGGCGACCTAGGCCTTTCAGAGTCAGGACTCGACAAGCTTATAAAAGCAAGCTACAAGCTGCTTGGGCTTATGAGCTACCTTACTGCCGGCCCTAAAGAAGTTAGAGCTTGGACTATAAAGATAGGCTCTAAGGCGCCTGAAGCCGCTGGAAAGATCCACTCTGATATGGAGAAGGGATTTATAAGGGCAGAGGTCGTAGCTTTTGACGCTCTTATGGAGCACGGTGGATACACTAAGGCCAAGGAAAAAGGGCTTGTAAGACTTGAAGGCAAAGAGTATGTGATGAACGATGGAGATGTTGTAAATTTCAGATTTAATGTGTAGGGTTTCCCTGTTTAAGCTATATAGCCCAACCCATTGAAAACACTGAATTCTTTTACTTGTCTTTACGGACTAGAACTTGAAAATATCGTTGTTTTCTCGTTCTGTTGCAACGCTATTGCAACGGCGTTGCAACAGTGAGATGATCGGATTGCTACATCAATATGATAGATATGTATGAAAATAGCCGCCATAAATTTGGCGGCTTTTCTGTTTCTTCCTATTTCTACTTAAGGCACTCGTAACATACGCTTAGAACCTTTAATATATTCTATAGAATCTCTTTTTGTAATTCCGTCTTCAGAGCAAATATCAATAGCTATGTTTAAGTCTTTGTTTTTATTATATGTAAAGCAAAATACACTTTTGGCACAAACCTCCGCTGAATGTTCTTCTTTTAGTACTAAGTTATATTCATAACGTCCATTTCTTTCTTTTGCCGATGATGACGTGACAAGGTACATACTTTCCATGTCAGCTAGACGACTTTGCCTTAAATCTACTTTATCATTAAAAGATATATTTAGATAATTGATGTCATATTTCTTATCTAATGTATTTATTATTGATTCAATTCGGTATTCTCTATTTAACAGCATTCCTTCACTTACTTTAGGTTTCGATAGCGAGATTATACTATAAGGAGACCCTTGATTTGCTACTATTGATATTCTTGAAACCTTATCTTTCAAATTTATATTTTCACTTTTTAGCTTATCGTTATCATCAGACTGCTTATCAATTGCACCAATTAAATATTGACATACTGCTCCTAAAAATATCACCATTACCCCTAAAGCAATTGAAGATCCACTAAACTCTGCCATGTAAATACTTATTATACTTATAATAACCACAATAAATATTCCTAAAACATTCACACACCTCATCAAGCTACTTTCCCTCCAAAACTGTATTTATAATATTTATAAGTATAATCGGCGAAGTAGCTTTAGAGTTTATTACTCCACCTTTGCTCAACGAGGTTGTTATTTTAGTAAGCCCTTCTCTTTCAACAGTGAAAACTATAAATTCAATAGTATTTCCTTTTGAAATTTCATCTATAATATTTTCTTTATTTTCTACAGACTTTATATAACCATCAATATTAATATCACAATGTAATATTTTCCTTGCTTTTCTATTTACTAAGTCTTCAAAAAAGTCCTCTGTGATTTCATAAGAATTTATATCTAAATTTAATAATAATTTGTATTTTTCCACAATAAGATTAAAGTATTCATTATATAGTTTTTCTATTAATAAGTACTTCTTGTCTGCTATTAAAAAAGTATTAATATAGACATCCATAGGTATTTTATTTAAATTTTCAACATACTTAGTATTGGTGCAATACTCTTCTTTTATATAAAATATAATGTGATATGTATTGTCATTAATCTTGCTAAAAGAAAATATACCTACATCTTCTTTTATATTTGTATAGTAGTCTAATTCTTTAAGTTTTTTCTCTACGGATTCCATATCCAATGTGGACTCTATTTTATATATCTTCAAATCCATAGCTTTAATCCTCCTCTTTTTTTGACTCGCTGTCCTCCTCAAGTTCATTGGCTGCTTTTTTGATATCAGAAATCAGCTCTAATAAGTGTACACTAAACGCATCTAGCTCTTCCGGTGTTTTAAATTGAGACTCATCTATTGAAATTTTATTTCTTTCTTTATAAAGTTTAACTACATACTTGTCCTCTTTAAACTCTAAGTGGAAAGTTACATGCTCATATACCCCACTATCCTTATACATCAAATCAACGTCTGACTTTTTATCAGATGCAGGATCTATTTCATAAGAAACCTTTTTTGTACTATCACCCTCGATTTCAATCTTTTGTATTTTTATTTTCTTCCATTCATAATTGTCTCGAATATGTTGGAATACTTCATTTGTCAACTTTATTGGCCTTACTTCTATTCCCTTTTCATTTAATAATTCTAAACATTTAGATTTTGAACTTTCTTCACTTGAGTAGTTGGCTTTTACTATTATATTTAGGTCGCTTGTTATACTCACTCTACAGCTTCCAAAATAAAAATATGGTTCCCTTATAGTTACCATTTTTTCTTTTTCTACATCGTATCTGTTTTCGGTATATTGTCCTAATGTGTTTTTAAAAATATACATACAGCTCAACATTTTTGAAACCTCATCAAACTTAATTTGAGCATATCCTTCAGAATCATAAACCTTATCCTCATTATATTTTGATTCACTTGTCTTTAATAATTCTATTATTCTATCAAAATCTATCTCATTATCATTAAAGTATACTGTGTCAAACATACTGATTTCAGGTGATCTTTTATAAAAAAATAAACTTGCCATGTTTTCCCCCTTTGTGTCAATATTAACCATGTATATAACTCACTTTTTTAAATTTGCACACTATAAATATACCACACTTAAGATCACCTATGAAGTGAATCAGGCATTTTAACATATTTTTTTATAAAGTACAATGAATTTGGAGAACAAAATCTTATTTGAAAGTACTATAATGTAAATAAGGGAGGGTAAATTTATGACAAAAAAACAGCTTGAATTTTTAAAAGCCATCTACAACGAAGGTAAAACTGCCAAAAAGTTGTGCCAAGAGTTGAAAGTAACACCTTATAAAAATGATTTATTTGCTGGACACTATAACGCTTTAAATAGTCATATAGATTATCTTATATCTGACGATAAAGGCGAAATTGACGATATGTTTGAAATAATTCCATTTGATGGTCCAGAATCTAATGAAGACATATATATAATTAGTCAGAGCGGAAAAACGTATATTGAAAATCACAAAGAAGACTCTAAGCGCTATAGAACCCAAAGTATCCTTACACTAATAGCTATTATAGTTGCAATCATCGGAGTTATTATTGCTTTTTTTCAGTTAGCAAGCTGATGATATTGACATTATTTTAAAAACAAAAAAGCCAGGGTTTCCCCTGGCCTGCTTGCTACATACTATTTGCAGCTACACCCCGTCTTGGTAGATATGTTCAGCATCCTTATGACTTCTCCCCTGGTTGCAAGGTCATTCAGGTTTGTGGAACTTATCCCAGGAGCACCTGCCTGAGAAAGCCTTGTGTTCAGCTCTACAAGGTCCTTGTATGCCCAGTGAGTATCTACAGTACCCGCAGTGTCATACTTGCTCTGCTTGACTGCTTTGTCCACTTCAGACTTCACAAGAGCCCTAATCTGTGACTCTCCAAGCATTAGTTGCTTCATCTCGTCTCTAACTATATTCCTTATGTCCTGCTCTTTCATTCCGTTCCCTCCTAGTTGATTCGCTACTCTAGCTTTGAACTCTATCCACTTTGCCCAGTTATCTGACCTCATGAAGTTCGGGCAGTACTTCCTACTAGCATCATAGTGTCTAACTACTCTGTCCAGTGGTATATTGTGCTTTTGCATAAGCTCGACTGTCAGGTCTATCGCATGAGCCACAGAACGCTCCTTGTTGCCCGGAAGGCATATCTCTATACCTATGCTATTGCTGTTTGTTATTCCGTACTTTCCACGGCCGTCTCCGACGTGCCAAGCGCTATCTTCATCTCTTATTATCTGGATGATGTTGTCTTGGTCTATGAAGTAATGAGCACTGGCTCCACGATTACCCCCATTGAAGTATCTGAAGTGGTTTTCAGCACTAGCAGTAGGGTTCCCGGTATCATGAATGACTATATATTTAGGCTTGTTCGTGCCTTTGTTGAAGTTGTACTTCACAGGCATAAACTGAATTGGCAGCATGTCTATTCCTCCTCACTTTTGCTTTTTAAAACTTCAATGGCTTTCTTAAGAGCACTAGGCACTGGGAGCCCCATAAGTCCTGCGTTTTCTATTATTGAGATAGATTCGTTTATTATATAGGCTATTATCACAGCGTCTCGTATGAACTCGGAGCCCATGACCATATCTAGCCTGTATGCCATTAATACTATGGCTAGAATCATACCCTTTTTACAGAGTCCCCTAAACCCAGCACCCGATTCTAAAGCTCCAAACTCTGTTTTAGTGCTATTGTTGAATACTCCAGCAACTACAAGGCCTGTTATGTAGTCCACCGACATAAATATTATTAGTGTGTTTAGTGCCATATCCCAGCCTCCTAATTGATGTACTGCAAAGCTACCGACTGTTCCGGCGACTGATAGCACTCCTGTTTTCGCTACGTTTATTCTTTCCATGTCATGCCCCTTTCTGATTTTGGGTAAAAAAAGAGAGCCTTACGGCCCTTTCTTCTATGCCGTTGCTAAATACTCTGCAACTGCTATTGTATATTCTGTCGGAACTGTAGGTTTTGAGTCACCTTCCACTGGTTCGAGTACCCATTTTCCACTCTTTACGAGTATCGCGTAACATACTATCATGTAGCTTTTCAATTTACACACCTCCATTAATTTGTAATTTCAGATTTTCGACTTCCATTGTAAGGCTTACTATAGCCTCAGCCATAGCGGCTTTTTCTTCGTCTACAACTTCATCGACTATCGGCGTAACGCTGTTTATATAATCTGCAGATGGATTAATTAACAGCTTCACTACTGCACCACTATCACCTTCCTCAATCAGCCATTCACCTTTTTCGTCTACAACATTCTTCACCAAAATCCACCCTCTTTCTTATTTATAGTAAACTGAAATAGCAGAGCCTACTCCAAGCGACACTAAGCCCGCATCCTTTATCTCTATCGATGTTAAATTTGAGGCATATGCAACTTTACTTTGCAAAGTTGCATCTCCGTTAGATATATAATAGCCGTCTACTGGCTTGGTGTTTAAAATCGTATTTATGGCCGAATGATTTCCCACAGATGTACATAGTTTAACTGCAGTAGATGTGCCATTTAGATAGACTTTTAAATTTCCACCACTTACAGCTGTGCCTTGGATTAGCAAGTGTCTCGCTTCTGGTGGTATGCCAGCCACTGAAACAACGGCGGTGTTTTGGGTTATTACTGCGCTGGCAAGGTGCTTCCACATGCTTGTCGGGAATTGCTCTTGTTTTATTTTCCCTTCAGAGTCGATACTGGCTGCATCAGTAATTCCATATCCCGACAAAGTAGTTGGCTTAGACTCAAGAGAATTGAACGAATGGGTATGATTTACTGGAGATTTGCCGCTGTTCAATTCGTTGAGTGCTCCGGTTACATCCTTGGCCGCTGTAGACCTAGAATTGTCTACATCATCAGCCTTGGCTTTTATTTGCAGAGCTATCTCTTCCAAATGAGAGTCGACCTCTTTATTGATTTCTTTTTGATTTCCTCCGCTCAGCACCGCGAAGCCGACATTCGAGTTAATAATCCCATAGTCATAGTTCAGCTCAGATAACTCCGCAGTAACATTAGCTGCATTACCTATTGCTGCCACAACCTGATAGTTCCATGAATATGGTCCTTGCGACGCAGGGGCATAGTAGTCCCCATAGGGCCCTGCATTACAGTACCCATATAAAATCTCCCCTTCTTCTGGGTCTATTGCAAATATACCTATTTCACATATATAAGTAGACTCCGTAACTTCGCTATTATTAATGCTTCCGATTATAGTAGCACTTTTAAGTTCTGAATTAGGAGATATAGTTAGTATCGGAATATTAAACTTAGGCTCAATTAGCCCTAAGAAAGATGCTGAGTTTTGACCTCCGATATCACCAGATCCAACTTGCATTTTAGTAAATATAATTTGCTGCCCGGCTTGGGCTTTGGCATATAGAGCCATTCCCTTCGACGTAATTATCATGTTTTTAAATAACGCCATATTCTTAGACTCCTTCCATCATTAAAGTAGTTTCACTTATTCCTTGAATAATCAAATTAGGATATTCTCTGAGATGCACGATATCTTCGTAGTCGAAATCCATTTCTATGGTTTGAGATGTGCTCGAACCTACTATAACCCCTGAATAGCACTTAAAATCGACGATGGATTTTCCTATATAGTTGACTTTTACACCCTCTGGCTTAGGAACTATATATCCGTGCTGTATGAGGTCTTGTCTAATCTGATTCACATATCCCGTAACATAAGCATTGAAGCTCATGTCCTGATTATCTTCTATCTGAAGCCCGATATCGCTGAAGATATTTTCCCAGATTTCATAGATGTGAGGTATTGTTCCGTCCCACATATTTATTGCCACCTTGGTCTTGAGTACTAGTCTGTAGGTTTCATCATCTAGCACTGGGTCATGGCCATTCAAGGGCTGAAATGTTAGCGTCCTTTCCCTTCCAATTATGATCCCTAGAAGGTCGAGTTGCTGACCTATGGCATTGTCTATATCGAAGTTAATGTCTATAGACTTTGTTGCGAGATATGCGTGGTCTATTATGGTCAAGCTTTTACTAAGCCAAGATATAAACTTCGGCCTATCTCTGTGCTGTGAAGTAATATTGTCTAAATATTTTTCTATAGCCAATAAGACACCCCCTAAACCACATTTGCCGTTACATTATTTACATTCCCACGACAAACCTCATTAAAAGCCAAGCTTATATCATCTGTCTGATGCGTTTCTCCAAGCCTAGAAGCCGTTATTGAAGTTATCGAAAAGAGCGGAGACGATAAATCAGGCATAGCTTGAAGCGCCGCACCCCACAAAGAAGATATAGATAAGCTGGAGCCTATTTTCATGGCGTTGAGATAGTCCTGTATCTTTTTCTTTATACTCTCCGTAGTTTCAGTTGTGTATCCATAAAGCTGCTTAATATTTACGATAACCTCTATATCTACATAAGTTGGCCTGAAGAATCTTATTGGTGCTTTCTGCTTCTTAGAATCTACTATTTCAATAGTGACATCTCCGTTTGTGAAGCATCCAACCCCCTTGTGTTTCCATATAGCTCTTGCTATATCGTTGTTGCTTCCACCCTCTACTACTGCTGTAATCGAGTGTGGAGGCAATCCTTTTTCATCTACAACATTAGTGTCGTTTTCGTATACCTTAGAGCGTGTAACTCCAGTCAGTTGAGCTACAGACCCCACAGTGCCTTCAAGCATTGTCAAGCTAGCCTGGGCTGTACTTTTGGATTGACGCACCCTTAAGAGCGAGTCGTCTTCGACATAAGAACCTACACTTCCATTCTGTTCGTTGTAAACACTATTCCATCCGTATATAGGATTGAATATAGAATTTATGTCCCCGGGATTAGATACTACAGGTCCTGGAATAGAGCATTTAGCGATTATTTCTACCTCTCCACTTTCGGGGATCATTACACTGCGAGGTAAATTCCACTTTATGCCGGACTTGTCTACCGCAATACCTTCCAGTATTTCAGTTCCACCTAGACCCATTACTTTGACTTTACATTCACTATAGGTTGCAGGCTTTCTCTTGATTCCATTTATTTTCACAACTGAGTCAAGTCCAGTCCCTATAGCTGTGTTAGGAGCCCTGTTATTGTAGACTTGCTCTGCCATTTGGAAAGCGTCATATATTTTTTCAGCAACGGTAGCTATCCACTGGTAATCTTGACTGTCCTCTCCAAGATATATGTCTTGTCCGAAAATCGACTTCGCATCTCCTACAAGTTGATCTCGTATGCCTATATATGTCGGGATGTGAAGTCCAGTTTTGTCGATGTACGGTTTAAAATAAGTCATTCACTAGCCTCCTTTCTATAGCCTAAGATCAATATCTCCAATGTCGATGTCGCCATATCGTGTTGTTACTATGCACGAAAAAGTGTATTCTCTATTTTTGAATTCACTAGAAAAGTCTCTTATAGCAATTACATCTCTTGTGTTTATGATTCGGTCCTTTACTATGCTGTCAACTATCATCTGTCTATCAGAATTTCCCCTAGCTCCTAAAATCTCTTGAAATAGTGGGGTGCCCTCTTCTAAGTTCTCCCACCATTCCCCTTTGAGCAGTTTCAGCCTAGTCTTGATAGCTTGAGCTACAGCATATATACCATATGTTATGTTCTGACTACCCTTTCCAAATGAGTAGTCTCCGTCAGCGTCCAGTATTCTGTACTTCATATTTCAAACCTCCTAGAGCCGCTTAGTGCGGATCACTTGTCTCTCCACCAGAGTAAGTATGAGTGTGAGTGTTTATATCGAGACCATTCGACTTCACACTAGCAGCTGAAAGATTAATGCTTCCTTTGGCCACTATATTTACATTATCTCCAGAGAGTTCTATATAAGAACTGCCCTCTTCGTTCCGAATTTGGCACGAAGTTGTAGAGTAGTCTTTGACTCTGTTCGGCTGTGACCATATCCCTGGTATGCAGATTCCGTCGGACAGATCGTGTCTCCGTTTCTCCATCTGATTTTGAACTCCTCCATGCATAAACCACCCGTCTATGCACATGTCAGAGAAGACAACTAGGCACTCGTCACCAGCTTTTATAGGAAGAGTCATCATATAGCCTCCCGCCCTTGGAATCAGTATCGGAAGGTCCAGCAATGGAGGTATTTCTGCCCACTGGCTAGCTCCACTGTCATTCGTTATAGATTCTCTGATGCAAAGTCTAACTGTAGCTGTTTGGGACTCTATATCGAAAGCCTGAATTATACCAGGGCAGGCAACCCTCAGGCTGTTGTTTAAATTAGATTTAATCATCTCGCCCTCTTCTGTTTTAGAAGGGATTATTTCAGGTATTCTCATTATTCTACCTCCTTATACCGGAACTATAGGTATAGCGCCACCTAATTGAGTTATAGTCTCGAAGTTAAGATGCCACTCATTCCCTCTAGTGTCTCCTACGTATTCCATTTTTATTACTCTATAGATTCCATCCTTATCTAGCGAACGTATCATAGCTTGAACTTCGCCCGAATCACCAGCAGATGCTCCTGAAGATGAACTAGGATTAGAACCTCCTACGCTAGCATTCGCACTCGCAACACTAGGCGGCGCACTATTACCCCCACTCCCATTGATTACAAAGATAGGGTCCTTGTACTTGCCACCTTCCTTAATCTCGAAGTGAAGGTGAGGCCCTGTAGAGCCTCCGGTGTTTCCAGAAAGCCCTATCTGCTGTCCTTGCCTTACGTTGTCACCCGTCTTGACCGACCAGTCGTTAAGGTGGAAGTAGTTCGTTGCTGTGCCGTCTGGATGTTCAAGCATGATTATTTTTCCGCCACCGTAGTTTATCCCTTTGGAGTCTACTCCAGCTTTCAATACCTTTCCAGCTTTTGATGCGAATATAGGGGTCCCTATAGGCATACCTAAATCTATTCCGTTATGATTAGTACCGCCTCTTCTCCCAAAGTGGGAGGTTATCTTGAAATTGCCGTTGTAAGGAATAAGGTAGCCTCCAGCACTAGGTTGTCCGCCTGAAGTGCCTGTTGAAGCTCCAGTATCCCCGGTAGATGTGCTAGCAGGAACAGCATTGGAAGTTCCAAAATCTACACGCTTATCTCGAATCAGACTGTTGTCTATGTGAATCAAGCTATTAAGTTTTATTTGAGGATTCAGCAGGCATTGTCCAGATACTCCGTATTGAGTTTGCTCCGGGACCCCTATAAGTCCAGAAGTAGTGTCCAGCTTGAATATCTCATCCTTAGGGAGCTCTTTTAAGTCTATTAAATTCAACCTACCATCATCCATGTAGCACTTAAGACCATTGCTTTTAGCAATCTGCCTGATAAAGTCGGAGGCTTTTCCGAAAATAACTTTCCCCCTAGGGAGCGTTGTGGTTTTCAGTTTTTCGGATATGCTTCCGAGCGGTACAGGATTAGACGCTTTATTAGCTATATGCTCCACTATACTTCTATGGCTCTGTCCTCTTAAAATAGAGTAGTTGGCTATATCGAAGTTTATAGCTCTGTCAGAATCTAGAGCTATTATAGTAAGCTTGAAGGTGTTTGCATTGACCTTTTCCCTTATGCACTGAATGATATCTCCATCGAAGATAAGCCCAAATTGACTTCCTTCATATCCAGCCTCTACAGTAACTCTTTTGCCATTCATAATTATGGCATTCTCTGTTTGGGCATTCAGGTTGTAAACTGATATTTCAGAAGAGTTTGGCTCCATCTGGATAGTCTTTATAATCGAGAATGTGCAGTGAAGCCTAGATATATCTATAGCTGTACCAGATTTATCAGATACGGTTATTCTGTACCTTCTGCCAAAAAGGATATCTCCTCTTTTCTCACTTCCTTTAATCACCTGATAGTTTGTTTCCTCTATGGTCATCATTTCCACTTGCTCTGATGACCCAACAGAGGCATTCGCAGTAGCTCCAGGAGTATAAGAGCCAGTACTTCCGGTAAATCGGTTGTAGTATTCGTGTGCCTTAGGTTTTCTTCTACTTTCAAGGTGTGATGATGATTCAATGTCTAATGGTCGTAGAAAATTACGCATGAAGGATGCTGTTAGTTCAGATATAGAGCCTTTTCCTTCCATAAAACTATTGAAATTCAGTCCATATTTTTGAATCCACTGTTTCTTAGCTCCTGTTGCAGATGCTCCTTGTCCTGTTAATTCAGCCCAAAGGAAATTAAGCTGATGATCTAGAGTAATTCCGTATCTTTCAAGCTCACTTCTTCTCCCTGTTGAACCACCTTTGGGATTTGTCCATTGAATTAAGCCAAAACCTCCTCCACCACCGACCTCGACCAAGTTTGTATCAAAACTACTTTCAGCTTGGATATTTCCCATAACTGCCGCTACTGACTTCTCAGGGAGCCCCTTACCTCTGAGAAACTTCCATACCACAGCTTCTCTTTCTGATCTATTCAAGCAGGACACCTCCTATTTATAAATTTGGGCATAATAAAAGCAACCCCTTTTGGGATTGCTTTATTCTTTATATTTCAAATATATTGCTTATTGAAAGTTTTATATTTTCAAAGCTTGTTAACATTGCTACTCTGAATGACTTTATTATTAAGTCATTAGTAATCTCCTTGTTTTTTTCGATCATGCCTTCTGAGTAAATTTCTATCATATCTAGAGAATAGCTAAGTGCGATCTCAGCCTTTCTCATATAGGCTAGCTCTTCTTTGAGCTTTTCTTTTCTTGTTAGAACTCCTTTTGAAGCCACCCCAAAATAATTATCTATAAAACCCTTAGCTCTATCGTAAATATTAAGACCTTTACACACCATCTCTACGGACACCCTGTCTAAAATTACCAAACTAGCAATATACTCGCTCACATTTGGATTGCTGTCCTTGAATTTAGATAACTCTTCACCTTTAAGCATTACTCCTAAGCTGTTTTTTTCTAAAAAGCGGTGTATTCTCCACTCTGTCAATCCTGTTACTTGCTCCACGTCCTTAACAGTCATATGAGGTACACCATTCAGGTACTTAGGTTCCAGTTCTTTAGGCTCTTCTATCTGGAGTTGTTCAGGCTCTCTAATTCTAAAGTAGCTTTTCACCAACTGCCTTTGAACCTTCCAAGCTAGGTCGTCAGTGAATGACTTTACTAGCATTAGATATCCTGTTTCGGTGACTAAAAACACAGCCTTTGCACGACTGAGTACGAAATTCGTACCTTGTTGTTTTAGTCTTTTAAGTTCATTTCCTATTACCTCAAAGTAGTCTTCACCTTCTATGAAGTGCTTCTTATTTTGACTAAAGTTTCTCTTGGCTGTCCCACTGGCTCTTTTGTGCACTTTATCAATGTCATTAAATGTAACAACTCTTTGGCCTTCCCAAACCTTCACTTCCAATGGCATTTCGTTTACTTGTACTGTATTCATATTAAATTCTCCTTTCGTCTTCTAAGGTCAATGCTGCTGACTTTAGAACTTCGCTTTATTAGTTTGAAAGAAACAACTCAATATGATACAATATTTCATAGAGAGCTATCTCTTGGCAAAACACTCGTGTATTCTTTGGTCGGAAGAACGGGTGTTTTTTATTTTTTGTCATCTTGATTTTCTTCAACCAACTTAGTTATATACTCAACTAATATTTTTTGCATATCTTTTCCTGACGTTATCGAGTATATTTTAAATTTTTGGTGAAGTTCATCATCAAGCCTAACTGTTAATGTTTTTATGTTAATCACCTCCTGCTATATTGTCATTCTATCATTCTAGAATGACAAGGTCAAGGAGTTTTTAATTTATTCACTGGAGTTTTTGTCTTGGACTGTAAAAATAGTTGCGTACGAATTTCGTCCAATAGAAAAAGCACTCTCTCGAGTGCTTTATTCATTATGATTTGTATAGTAACCAGTCATCGCATTCACTATTGCGAAAGGCTCATCGTTTCCTACAACGTACACGTCATAGTAACCATTATCCCAATAACCTTGATCGTAATAATCTATAGTCTTGTTGCTCCACTCTTCATAAAAAGACTTTTCAAAAACTTCTTTCCAGTTATCTTGAATAGGAGCATTATACATCATGTGCCTAGTAAATTTTACTATATCATATCTATCCCAGCCATCTTCTACAAAAGATGCGTATATATCATTTATATCTTCATCCGACAATCCGTTTAATAGAGTTTTGTTCCAGTATTTCTTTTCTTCACTATTCAGAATATAGTGTCTTGCTTCAAAAGCTACATCTCCACCTATTCCGATGCCTGGTATATACTCTCCTACTTCTCCGGTTTCTTTGTCTACACATAGGTTGTAGTCCATAAAGCTACCATATTCTTTGCTGAATACCCCAAATATATAGTAATTCTCTATCGCTTTATAGTTTTTAGCCGCATAACTTTCATAAGGCATATACTTAAATCCTAGCCTGGAATTATCAGACTTTTCATCATTCAATATTTTGTATGCTTCCTCTAGAGATATATTAGCTTCCGGAACTTCATTTAATATAACGTTTTTGTTTTGTCCGTCCCACTTAATATCCAGTCCAAGAAGATCCGATATCATTCTCACAGATACCAACGTTCTGCCGTTTATTATTCGAGGACTGACATCGCCACGACTTATCTCAATATTGTTATAGTAGCTATCTGTCCAGCCATCCACATAGTAGTTTCCAGTGTAGAGTTCGATTTCCACGCCCTCTTTTTCTCCTATGGCGATTCTTTTTTCAGCATTCCAACTTACTTTCATCCCTAAGTTTTCAAATAATGCTCTAATTGGCACCATCGTTCTACCATCTACAATTATAGGCTTTACGTCTAGGTTTATTTCTTGACCGTTAAGAATTATACCGTTGGCCTCAGTATATTCGGCCCCTAGTACAGGTGTTGCGAATGAGAAAATTACTAGCATTAATACAATTAACTTTTTAATTGACATTTCAATCCCTCCTTTGACAATATTATATATCCCTCTCAATTGGAAGTCAAAATACTTCTCTGGAAAGAAGTGTTTTCTGCGTGATATAATTATTCAGCAAAGGAGGTGTTATTATGTCAGAAAAAAGAGATTCTTTTGTAGGCAACTCTAGAAGAGAAGTTCGAGACGGTGCTGGCTCTAAGGATAATTCCAATATCTTAAAGCTAAAACCAAATAAGAAAAAAGACTCTAACTAGCCCGTAGAGTTCTTTTGCTTTAACTTAGAGTGCAGCTCTTCTAAGCTGTACTCTTTAATCAATATGTCCTTATCAAGACTATAGTAAGTACGTGTCACATCGTCCTCATCCAGGTGTTCTTCTATCCATTCCCCCTCTAGTATCAGCTCTTTCTCTTCGTTGTCCGCATGATTCCAGTTCTTGACCAAACCACATGCTATTTGCTTTCCATCCTTGAATATGGCGACTGGCTGACTTTCGTTGTTATTGAACATTATGTTCCAGACATCGTCCTCTTGAGACACTTCACTTAGTCCACGAGACTTCCTTATGACATTTGCCAGTGCCGTCGTATACTTGGGATGTATTATACTAAGCATCGTTCCATATAATACCGAGACCATAAGCATGAGCGTAGTGTACTTCAGTATATTCCATATATCTTCCATATACTTCATCAGTTGAGGTATTGTTTCAATTTCTGTGAGACTTACAACCACTACCAGACTAATCACTATTATTGGAATGCTGTGTAGCAAGGCTATTACGGTCCTCCTGAAATCGGACTTCTCTTTTTCCCCCGAGTTGAGACGCTCATATATGTTTCTAGCTATGAACCCTGGAGCCACAACTAAAAGCATTGCAATATAATTTTCCATAATCAATCCCCCTCTACCTAATGGTATTTCTGTTTACCATATATGTCAATTGCTTATTCAGGAGTGTCACCCCAAACCAAAGCAAAGTTTACACCTAAGTCAAACTCATTTGGCTTGTTTCTTTGAATATTCGGGTCAAGCTTTACGACATGAGCGCTCCCTATATTCAAGTAGCTATGCTGTTCAAGTATATTAAGTCCGCACACAAGAGGTATCGCATTTACTAAGTCCTTTCTTTCTTCATCCTTCAGGCTCATCATCCAGCATTTCTGCTCGGTGTTATATCTTAGAAAGAAGTATAGTTTAATTGCAGCCCCGTCTACTGGGATAGTGCTAGTGAACGTTTGGTTTGGAGACGATGAAACAGGAATTATATACATATTCTAACACCTCGCTTAGTTAAATGCTTTATGCAGAAGACTTTCATCAGCTTCTATAGCTTTCTGATCGCCTTCATTTGTTGAGGAGCTTTTCTGCGGACGCTCCGATATCTTTACAGTAGAAACTTCCGTTACAAACATCTCCTTAAGCACTACTGTAGCTTTAAGAGCGTGTGTAGTAGTGCTATCATCATCAGCAGATATAGTTTCAACCATCATGTTTTTATAAGTTCCGAACTTGGTAGATACCATAATGGGCATTCTTTGAGACTGAAGTTCTTTTAGTTTCAAGTGTGCAGATACAGACCTAGAGCCGTTCCCTGAAAATTGACCCGCTACATGACTTTCCATTACATCACTCATACCTATCTGAAAGGTCAGAACGTCAGCCTCTTTAAATGCGTGGTCTGACACGTTCGCCCCGGTTTGCACGGGGTGCTCTGTAATGTTCAGCTTACTTGTGTGATTGGTAGAAAAGATAGCATCGAATATAAGCTTCTCACTTCCTGTATCGAAGTATGTTTTTGACTTTACAGACCTCACTATTCAAGCACCCCCTGCATATTTCTTATTGTTATTCCTTGCAGCCTTCTATCTATTGCCCTTGAGGTAGATTCAGCCTCTGTCCCGTAAACATTTATTGTATTAGCGTTGCTTATTGAGTTGCTATTGCTTATGTTCTGAGAAGTGCTATTATTGTTAGTCATGTAGCTCTTGGACTCGACTCCACTAGAACCACTTCCATAGTCATTGGCAAAGGACACTACTTTTTCTCCGAATTCTCCGAAGAACTCTTTGCCTTCTTCCCACTTGCTTTTCGACCACTCTCTAACCTTTCCCCAAACCTCTCTCGCTTTATCCTCTATCTTATCTAGGGCTTCACTGGCTCTTTCCCAGTAGTTACTCCATTCGTCACTTATATAAGACATTCCGGTAGCGAAGCTTTCTTTGAGCTCGTCAAAGTCTTCAAGTATACCGCTTATACTTTCAGAGCCCTTTTCTCCGAATGATTGCCACTTGTCCCTGAAGAAAGATATTCCCAGTCCAAAGACAAGTTTCAAGAATTCGAATTTTTGCTTTATTTTTTCTATTGCCTCTGACCCATCTCCTGTAAAGCTGTCTATTATGTCTCCAATTACAGACTTTCCGCCTCTAAGATATGTCAGGAAGTCATCAATAATTGCTATTACAAGAAGGAAAGGAGCTGTCATGGCTATTATCCAAGCCATTATTCGCTTAGCTGTCTTCTCAACCTTATCAGGAGCCTTGTCAATAATATCGAATACACTGCCTAGCAGCTTAAAGAACTTCCATACCGGGGATATTACCTTCCAAAACATCCATATTATCTTCCCAACTACAAATATGAGTCTTAGAAAGCCTCCTATGAGCGTTCCGATAACCTTAGCAACCTTAGGGATATGTTGTATAAGCCAACCATTTAAATCGCTCATATCACCCTTAACCTCTGCTAATGGACCAGCTAGATATTCCAGTATATAATGCCCTATCCACTGAAATAGCATAGAAAGAAGTTGCTTGAACCTTTTGAATTCAAGACCTAGCCCCTGGACAATCTCTAAATTTTCACTGAACTCTGGTGGCAATCGCATCTGAGAAGCGTCTTCTCTCAACTGATTAAATTGTTTCAGCAGCGTAGGACTAAGCCACAAGTCTTCCATTGAAGCCCCAAGTAAATCTAGGGCCTGACTAACTTCTTTAGCAGTTTCCTTGGTAGTCCAGAGTTGCCTTGATAGCTTTTCGTATTTAATATCTTCGTTCGCCAGCTTATTCAGGTATTCTCCAACTTTTTTTATGGCGACTATAAGAGCTAATACGGCAGCTATAATCGCCGCTATGCTCGCAATGGCTGTTAAGGAGAATCCTTTGAGTGCTGGCCCACCTTTACTGATTAGACCGCTTATGCCTTTCTTGAGACCCCCGATTTTCTTTGTCGCAATCTCTGCTGTGGCAGAAAATTTATCATTTATTCCAAGAGTCTTTTCTTTAAAGCCTTTTAGAAATTTGAACAACTCCTTGTAGCTTTCAATATCATTTTTAGCACCAGACTTCTTATTGTTGCCCCCGGTTCTGTCCTTTGCAAGCTCCCCTTGAGCTTTCTTAAACATCTCAAGGTGTTTCGAGCCTTCTTTAAGAGACTTATCTAGGCTTGGAAATAGATCCCCGACTTTCATAGATTTAATCTGAGAAAGAAGCTCCTTGAACTCTTCTGTTCCCGGAAAGAGACTTTCTATATCTATAGACTTTAAAGATTCGGGAATATCCTTTATCTCACTCAGTCCAGGGAATAGGTCTTTTAGGGTTTTAGAGTCCAGTAAAGAAAAAAGACCTTTCAGAGAATTGCCAGTCTCAGAAAAGCCTTTTTTACTAGTCTCATTGAACTCCTCTACTTTTCTTTTGGTGCCGTCCATAGAGCTATTCGCTTGCTCAAAAGAAGTTGAATCTATTCGAAATCCGATTCCAACTAAGTAACTTTTTATTAAGTCTATACTCAAGTCAGATTCACCTCCTCACCTTTGTTCTTGTATTTCCACTTAAAACCATGACCTGTTTTATATATGCCCTTGCAACATTTGCCTATACTATTGTTAAGTTGAGTAACGCCAACCGCAGCACAAGCTTCTTTTATAGAAGAGTACTCGGAAATGAACTCCCCCTCAAGAGATAACTGAATTACAGGAACTTCATTTTTCTTTGAGGCTTTCTTAGCGTTTTCTCTACAAGCCTTCAATCGTTTCTCGGTTTTCAAACTGGCCTTTCCTTTTTCAGAAAGAGGAACTCCTTTTTTAAGCAGAGATAGTTTTCTATTTCTTTCTTCTGATTTGTGAATTCTAGATAATGCCTCCTGATGCTTTTTAGAGTTTCTAATGCTACTAGAAAGTTTTTGACTATAGGCCTTCTTTTCAGATTCAGTCATGGAGGCAAGCTTGTTGCCAGACTTGCCTCCATCCGCAAGATTGTAAAACGTATCTTCATTTACTGCATTATATTTTTCTATCCATTTTATCTCAAGGTAATTTAATTCTTCTTGGGATGCTCCATATTCAATAATGTCTCTTTTGAAATTCTCTTTTCCGTACTTCTTTATAGCTCTCTTAATTAACTTCCCACTCCCCAAATAGTATTCCCATCCCGAACTCAGCTTACGTTGCCCTATATACTTTTTGCCGTCTATCAAGTTTGTAGTTATATATATGAACCCAATTTTTTTCAAAACCAACCCCTCCTTTCGTTACATTATACAATCAATAATCATTGTAAGCAATAACTATTGATTGGAAAGAATAAATATATTAAAATACAAAGAAAGGAGTTGATTATATGCAAATGAATTTGAAGGAACTTTTAGAGAAGGAAGGAAAGAGTGTTTACTGGCTGAAGCACGAAACGAATATAAGTCATGGTACAATATACAAAATGGTGAATAACGAAACTAAGATGATCTCGTTTGATAATCTTGAAAAGATATGCAAAGCTCTAAAGTGCACACCTAACGACGTTTTCGGATATAAGGTCTAATCCCATTAAGTCACCTCCCTCTTAGACGCCTCATAAGCCCTGCGCTCATTTTCGTGAGTGACTTGCATTATTTCATGAGCATCCAATAAGTCGTCTAAAGTATAAGTTCCATCCCATACTTCATGTTGCTTCCACATGCCTTTTATAACCGGTGCGTAGGTGAAGGCTTCTACGTTGCGGAATTCTGCTGGGATATATTCAACCCCTTGAGCATCGAGGCCAAGGGGCTGTCTTCGAAAAAACCCGACACATTGAACACTAGTGACTGGATTGTTAGATTCATTACTAAAGCCGTGTCAAATTCTATGTCAGAGACCTCAAATTCTCCGTACTTATTAAGCACCTGAGCTCCTCCAGATGGGAGTGTTTCCTCTACTCTTTGTAGACAGTTGTCTTGAATATACCTAAACTCCTCTTCTGGAAGGTCAAATAGCGACCCTGCTAGCTCTGTGAGATTTATCTTGTCTATATCAAAGTCTTTAAGGCTATCTGCTTTAACATTCTTTAATATAGGCGTAAGTATTTTAGTTAGCTTGAAAAGCATATAGGAGCCTGTCCTCGCATCTAGCTTATTCAGCCTAAAGCTCCTACCTCCAACCTCTATATCTTTGAAATTTTTACGTTGAACTGTATTATCCATCTAATTGCCTCCTATTTCTCGGTTATTTCTGCGGCCATAAGGTTCCATGTCACATGCTGGCCTTGTGCTTGATAGCTTCTATCTGCAATCTTCTGTGGAGATACACCGGTGCAAACAGTTTCATCGCCTAGGTTTTTGGACGCTATAGTGATGGTCATATTCGCGAATTCTGATAAAGGACCTGCGGACTCCACATAGTTATACCATTTCAAGAGCCATTTATGTAGCTCTGACGTCTGCTGTATCGCTATAGTTATGGCGCCATTCTTTCCAGCTAACTTAGATACCATTACTTCGCCATCCGCACCTACGTCATGTGCTGTTTTGTCTCCTGCCATAGACACTCCTATGCTCCCGACACCAGCACCTGTAGATGATTTGCTCCCCACTTTTGGGTGTGAGAAAGATGCAGTTACATCTCCAAATCCATATACTTTCATTTTATCCCTCCTATCTGTTTACGAATACTTTTATGGCTACTGCCTCTATCGCTCCGGCCAACTTAACAAGGACATAGATAGGCGGAGCTTTCCTAGCCTCTCTATCTTCTTGTGACTGATCATTTACAGAGCCGCTCATTATGAGGTATCCTCTCTCGAGGACATCCCCGGTCTCAACATCTAGTATAGGTGCAGACGTCCATATTCCCGGTGCTATGAACCCTGTTCCCCTATGTTTTTCAAGCGGAGCTCTGATTCTATTCAGCAGATTATCCATCCCTGGGTCGGTCTGAGGTATCTTGCTTGAAGTTTGGAGCCCGTCCATAACTGCCATCTGTATATCGTTGGTCAGCATATCTAAGTTTATTATTTCATCGAAAGGAGTCCCATCGGCCATAACTCCGTCCTCGAACAGATTGTAGACTGATCCTCTATTGATATAGACATTGCAGTTGTTATTCTTGATTTGAACTAGTTGAGTTCCGTTTAGGTCCTCGGTATTTACGCCGACTTCTTTTTTAAACTTTAGCGTGTATGCCGAGCTTGCCGTCTGGGTGTTGGCCCCCATAGCATAACCTATAGCCGCCATTATTGCATGATCTGTTGTAGAGTACTGCCCTATAGTCCTTTGAATTCCTGACTTTTTCAATGTCTCTATTACATTTCCTTCAGCATTTGTGAGAACTTCACTGTCGCTTGTGTTATATGCGTGAGTTGATGGCGGAATAGCAGACTCGATATAATTAGCTACATCTATTATTTCCGTCTTGGTAGCATTACATACATAGACTGTATACCATTCAGCATTAGCTTCTCTACAGGCAGTTACAGCTTGAACAGCCGTCTCACCTATATCATCCCACACCCCGATTGCAACTCTGCTTGGCTTGGGAGTCTGGGAAAAGTATAGCTGTGCTGCTAAATATTCCGGCTCCTCTCCAGTCCAACCATCAGCCTTCATATCTTCCATGCCTGCATAGTTTTTAACCCTTTCGCTTTTTGTAATAATTGTAGAAACTCCAACTATAAGTGCTATGTTGAATTTAGTCCTGACCGAGCGTACAGGGCCTATGTCTACACTTACGTCAACGGCATCTTTAAGGGGTAAAGTTGACATAATACCACATCCTTTTATTTATTTTTCAATACGATTACCTCCGCTCCCGTAATGAACGGAACTTTAGCTTCTCTTATGACCGACTCTGTAAAAGTTGCTGAAAAATCAGTCCTATCCCACCACTGCTTATTATAGAATTCAGGAATTCTTGTTGGCATTGGCACGTCTGTAACCAGGAATAGATTTTGCTTCTTAAACTTAACCATGTATTCATTTGCGAATATATGGCTTCTTAATAAGTCAGCATTGTCATAAGAATTCGGACCATAAAGGGTCCAGTTTATTTTATGTGTTCTAGCATATCCGGTTTTTCTTTTAAGATTATCTAAGTCAGTTTCATCTGTGTCGTATAATATGTTAAGCTCTCTAGCCATACGATTATCTTCAGGAGTAACCCTTAGTAAAACCACATCTTCGTCAATCTTCCAGCTTGGAGCTCCATCTGACTGCCAAGCTATCCTGACTTTGCTCATTTCTTCCTCAGTCGTATATCCAAGCATATGGCATGTTATGTCGAAAAAGAAGTCCTCTATGTCTTTGAGTTTAAGTATTTGGTCTGCCATTACCTACTGTCCTTCCTGACTGCAATAGACTTGTAATAGCCATAGTCCCTATACGGCTGAACAGCATATATCTTGTACCTCTCGCCATTCCATGAAACTTCATCCGAGGTTCCAGAATCACTAGTCACAAATACTTCTCCAGTAGTGAATATAGCTATTTCTCCACCAACTCTGTCCCCCTCGGGTATCATCTCTATGTCCTGGGGCTTTGCAGGGCTCACTACTCCTTGCATGGTTAAAGGGTTCTCCACTTGTTCGAATCTCCCTTTCACCCAAGCTCCAGATTTCCTAAAAAGCTGTATGCTTTGAGATAGTTTCGGATGAAGAATAGCCCTTGAAACATTAATCATGCGTATCACCTCTTCTTATCACGGATATTATGCTCTTCCGTAGCTCTGTAGAGTCTATAAGTGGGTTTTCACTACCCTTTCGTTCTATGGTCAAGGGACTGTTTGGAGGCCAATTGTTCTGTGGGTCTCGGAACCAAGCTCGGGCCATGTTCTCGCCCAATACGCCGACTTTCTCGAGCGCTATCACAGGGTTGTTTCCATCAAGTGCAGCTTTGACCGCTTCGGCCATCTCTTCCGCTATAATCTCTTTTCCATCATCGAGTGCTGGTACTAGGACAGGTCTAGGCGGTGATTGGTACATAGGAGAGCCGTGTTCATGTATATAAAGCTCGTGCGCCTTGCTATAAGGCATAGTATCCACATCTTTCTGCATAGCTTTCCTCATCTGGGAGTCTCTGATCCCGTGTGTGTGGATGTAAAGGAGTTGAGCGTTGGTTATGTCGCTATCATCCCTCTTAGTGTTAGCCTCTTCAGGTATTCCAACGCATACAGTGTTCTGCGCCAACTCCTCTAGGGATTTTTTCAGGTCTTCCGTGAAGTCCTTCTCTAATGAGATATTGACAAAGCCCTTTATCATAAAAGCACCTCCTATAGAACCACCATTCCGCCCTTTCCTACAAGTTTGGCCAAACTCGAAAGCTGTTGTCCAAATTGAGTAGACCTCCAAGACGCCCAACCACTTACACTTTCGGCCACTACACTATAGTCAGTGCTTACTGATACATCTCCTACTGAAACAGAAGTGTCTAATCCTAATGACTGCCCAGCCTCTAAAATTCCTGCTGCTCCACTATTCGGGTCAGCAGTACTCTGCATGTGCAAGTGGCAGAAATGAGCTGTGAACAAAGCCATTCCAATCCTCCACCTACTGTGCCATCTGACTTCTTTTATAGACGCATCTGCTAAATCGAGATACATTTGAGCTACAGCTTGAGGAACCACATGGTTTCCCGAGTCATCAGGTCCAAACTGAGGATACATTAAGTAAAAGTCTTCTAGTGTAAAAGGAGGATTGGCGCCAGTTTTTATATTACTGGCCCCTCCGATTATTCCGTTTATAGACATATAAAATCACCTACTTCTCTTCAGCAGGCGATTCTTTAGTTGCAGGCTTTTTGTTAGTTGCAGGCTTGCTATTTTCAGCCTCTTTCTGCTGCAATTTATTCTCTATAACTTGGATAGTGTTATCCTTTTGAGCCAGTTTGAATAGCATTGTTTCAGCAACCCAGTCTGGGACATCCTTTATTTCATGGTGCTTTATCTTAACTTCCTCTTCGCCTCTAGTAAATAGAAGCGATCTTGTAGCCATTACTCTCATTGTTATTCCCCCTCTATATTCCGTCTACATACAGTGCACATTGGTGATATAGGAATTTTACTTGTCCTATATTAGCCACATATGGCGTATAGTATGCTAGATCTTTTGCTGAAGTCTCTGTGAATGACCTCATCATTGGCACAGGGATGTCTATGCACACTCTGTTCTTGGCATTAACATAGGCTACCATTCTGTTCGTGTCTCCAGTTCCTGCTCCAGTACACCATCTTGATGGACTGATTACTAGCTCCACGCCTTGATTTTTAGCTATATTGTTTTCTAGTAGATAGTTAAGTAGAGACACATTCCCTGCATCACTAACCTTTCTACTAACTAGATATGAGTACTCTGAAGGCGGTATCAATATATGATTCGCCATACCACTTAAGTCATACTCAGAGTCAGCCCAAGTTTTAGTAAGTGCTTGGTTTATATCATCCAGTATCTCATCTGGAGTCTTGTCCTTCCAAGTTGTCTTAGTGCTTGCTCCAGCTGTAGCGGCAGTAGCTGTTATTGCCGGATTGTTTACCAAGCCATATACATCATCTTCAGGAAGTCCTTCGTAGACCATTTGATCTAGTGTCTTGTTGTAGTTTAGCTTTATTCCATTATCCAGTATCTCATTTAGAGAACGGCCTATCTTTTGAAGCTTTTGTTGATCTATGAAAGGAACTTTAAGCACGTTGCTCCACGCATATACTTTGAACACGTCCTTGCTTACGTCTCCTTGAACTATAGGAAGGTTATTTGTCTGGCCTCTCATGAGTCCGTGCTCGTTTCCTCCCGTAGTTCTGTAGTCAGCAAACATATTGGACGTAGACTCTACCCATCCACCGCCAGTATTTGCGACTATATCCCTTGGCCACGTTACTGATGTAAGTGGTTCGTTTAACTCCATATCTCTTTTTTCTAGCTCTCCAACTAAGAATGCCATTCCACTATCGACAGATGCTGCGTCCATAGCTATGGCCCCTTGTCCTAAGCTAAGCACTTGTGAGTCAAAAGATTGAACTCTAGTATTTCCGAAACTCTTCATATGCTATCCCTCCTTATATTGACCTGTTTAGTATAGTTATTTCTGCAACTCCATTAGCGTCAACTTCTCCGGTTGTAAATCTTACTCCAGAAAGCTCAACTGTGTTCGTAGTATCTGGCGCAGCTTCAAAGCCACCTATCACTCCGGCAGGGATAGCCACATTCTCGGTTATACGTATATATACCTTCCCGTTTGGAGTAGGTGCTCCTGCATTGACCTTTACAGACATGTAGCCTCTGGTTAAGATGTCGGTTCTTTCTTTATCCAGGTATCCAGATGTCGAAGTATCAACGCTTATCGCTTGTTTAACCTCTCTGACTGCTATTCCTACAAAATCAGCCGCTGTGTCACTTGCTCCAAATGCAGAAACTGTATTATCACTATTCAGAACTACCGGAGCTCCAAATCCTATTTCTCCAGTAGAAAGTTTGTTTTCGACTATAGCATCTATACTCCTAGATATCGTTCCTGGATATCCGTAGTTCAACTTCTTTCCTATCGCTGATCCTGGCATATTAGTTTCCTCCTTTTAGGTTTGCGTTGTATTTTTTAGCTATTTGGTCTCCGAGGTTTTCTAAGTGTGCAGTCATATCTTGAACACTTCTTTGATTACTTGCATTGTCTACTGCGCTTTGTTTTTGAGATTTTGCTATAGCAGAATACGTGTTTCTCCCTTTTGGAGCCTTTGTAGCTTTCTTGTACTCCTTAAGTAGAGAGTCACAAGCCTTCTTTCTCTCTCCTGCGTCTGGTATTGCAGCTATAACAGGCTTTATAGCTTTGAGTGTAGCTACCCAAG
Source organism: Andreesenia angusta (assembly GCF_001855385.1). Lineage (NCBI taxonomy): Bacteria > Bacillati > Bacillota > Tissierellia > Tissierellales > Gottschalkiaceae > Andreesenia > Andreesenia angusta. The sequence continues at coordinate 389,526 of NZ_MKIE01000002.1, forward strand.
CTTTGCTGTCTGTTACTGGATTCGTAGGTCTATCTTCTGGATCCGAAACATCTCCTTCTTCAAGATCGCCATCCTCTGTCTCCACTATTTCAGACTCTTCACTATCCTCTATCTCTTTTATAACTTCGTCTATAGCGTCTTCTGGACTCGTCTCCTCATCCTTAGCTGTTACTATAGCTTCTACTATTGAGGTTAGTTTGTCGATCTTATCATTTATAGCTGCTATCTCGGGAGATGCGACCCCTTCGCCGTTGTCATTAGCTTTCTCTCTTGATTCTACTTCTTCATCTTCGGCTCTTCCCTCTTCAGCCATGTCATCTACAACTTGAGCTATGTCTTCAGGTTCAGCATCCATCGCTAAATGTTTGAGCCCTATAGCCGCTAGGAATTTAGTTGTTGTAGAAGGTTTTTTTCTAGGCATTTTTAGTTTACTCATATTATCACCCTCGCTTTCTTTACTTTTAGAATCTTTTATTGACACTCTGTGACCTGCTCGTCCAGCTTCAACCACTGCGACATGATTGCCACGTATATTGGTTTGACTGTATGTCCCATCATCATTTTTGACGTATATACAGTCGTATCCAGACGACACTTCACGCTTACCATTTTTGATATCCTCTATGAGTCTTCTCTCGTGAATAATCAAGTCCGCAAGCATAAGGTCTGGTTCATCTTTACTTCTCCTTACATTCTGGACAACTCCCTTGGAATACCTCTGAGACGTTTCGGGAGTCAATAGGTCGGGCGGATGTTCATTTGTCACTATCTTGCCCTCAAACGAGGCCAATGTAGCCTTGCTGAAAAGTTCATCCTCATTTCTATGGACTTTGATTCTTTCCTGTCGCCTCTCTGTGTCCCCTATTTCGGCTCCCAGATATTCCATATGACCAGTACGTCCTATGGGGACATTCCGAGCTACTAGGTAGCCCTCTGGTGTCTCCGCTATGTTGTTTGATATTTTACTTGCAAAATAAGCTATCCCATCGTTTCTTCTCACCTCCTTAAATAGACATAAGAAAAGCAACCTGAGTGTTCAGATTGCCTTTATAAAGCCTATTTACATTATGCTTTCAAACTCTTTTCGGGTCATTCTCTGTATCTGTCCGCCATGATAAACCTTAGCTGGGAATTTAACAGTCTTTAGATTCACTATTGGCTCAGGGATAGCAGCGACAATTAAATATATCGCCAGGCGCATAGTGCCCATATGACTTTTCTCCTTTGAGCGCCTCTGGGTCAGGTGGATCATTCCAGTTTACAAGTACGTCATTCATATGCCTGTGACTGCTCCTCACACGGCTGTCTTCAGACGTCTTCCATACATACCACCTAATACCCATTCGCTCGCTTCTAGCTTTAGTAAGGGCTGTCGAGGCTTTACTGCTCTCTGTCCTAGCTATCAATGTAGCTCTGCTCTTGTTCAGCTCAGGAAACTTCTCCTGAAGGTCCTTAGCTATATCGGTATGTCGCCTTCCTTTCTGGGCTTCTTTGGCCACATACCTAGATACATATTCAGTCATACTCTCTGGAATGGTCTTTATGAGCTTGGAGTTTTCTTTGACTATCTCCCGGAACACATCCCCTACTTCTGTTCCCATTTCATTCTTTAGGGCTTCGTATATTTCCTTTCCTTGACCATTCACCTTTGCAGCTTCTCTCCAAGTGCGTCCAGCGTCTGTGAATACGTGTGTGGCCATTTTCAGAGCTGTAGTTTCGGCGTGGTCCTGAAATTCTTTTGTTTGAGTCAAGCTTTTTAAAACCCCTATCATGCTGAAGGGGTCTGTAATCCCTATTATGGCCTTTTCTACGAACTTGAATATCTTCTTTAATGACCTAGCATAGGAGCGCTCTATGCGTCTCTTGGGTTCCCACAAGCTACGCTTCATTGCTCTATACCCCTAAGGTAATTTTCCACTATAGAGCTTCCTGTCTCCGGCATATCCTCTCCAGCGGTATCAAAGTCATCATCAGCTTTGTCTATATCCTCTGCGGTTATATTTGTGAACATTCCAGTGGTAACACTCATTTCCTTGAGTTCCTTTAGGGCCACCTTCTGGCTCAATATGCCTGCATTGAACACATTGACGATAGAGTTGACTTTCTTGTCCACTATGTTTGCCAGTTCGTCCTCAGACTGTTCTGCTATAGGATTGAACTCATAGTCAAGGTCATCAGGGATGTACCCAAACTCACTCATCGCCATAACTGGAAGTAGCTTGTCTAGTGCCGGCTCCAATTGCGAAGCTTGCTTTTGTCCTACCATGTCGTAGTAGTTCTGCATATCGCTTTCACCTGTGGCACTCAGTCCAGCAGGGCTTCTCCCAAATAGCTTAGTAACCGGTATCTCTGCCGCACCCGATATGTCCAGCATGAAGTTCTGGTATATGTCAGATAGCCCTGAAAATGAGTATTGTATGGTATGGAAGTCATCGTCCTTATCCATAACCTGTAGTCCCATATTATTCAGTAGTTGATTTTGCTGTGACAGGGTAGTATATAGCTCTCTCTGTGATTGTTCATCACCCATAGCAAGCATTTCTCCAAGGTCAGCCATCTTCAACACTCTGATATTTGCTAGGAATACAAGTTGTGCTATATTCCAACTAGTGTTATCCCTTTTCTTAAGATCATCGAATACCATTTCTACTTCGGACGCTCCCCAGTGCATTTCTGCATATCTTTCCATTAAGGGAAGTTCTCTTCCAGTAAACCTAAGTACTCTACTGTGATGCACCCTCATTGCACTTCCATTCTCCAGATTCCACTCGTAGTACTCTGGATAACCGAACTCCGGACTCGACACATCCTCTATAGTTTCACTAGAAGGATATAGACCTGTCCATCTATCAGCTACTATCAGTCCCTTGAAGCTTCCAGGCATTATCTCATCATAGTTAAGCGGCTCGTCCAATATATGTTCGTGGCCCTCTATTATCATTACAGCTCCGGAACCACCATATAGGCGACACCACTTTAGAGCTTTCAGAATATCCCTTTTAACTCTAGTTCTTCTCTCTAGCCTCTCGAAACGCTCCACTTCTCCTGGCTCTAGTTGAGTCTTCAAGTCTATCCAGTTCTTGCACATGTCTTCCGGTATACAGTCTATAATTTTCCGTACAATCCAATGTGAGCGATATAAGCTGTTCATCAAACCATAGTTCTGTGTAAGTCGAGTATTTGGATATTCTGTGCTCTCTAATAAGTTTGGCGTTCCAGTACCAAGTCTCGCAAGAGTATTCATAAAAGCGTCTGCTGTGTAGCCACTCATTTGTTCCTTTGGTTTACTGTCTACAGCTTTCTGCATCTGCTTTTCAGCCATTTTCTTATTTCTCTTTCGACTCATACAATCCCTCCTTTCTATCTGGCTAATCTTCTAGGTTTTACTACAGTCTTGACGTAATAGCGTACAGCATCACAATTGTGAATAATGAAACCACCATTAACACTGTAGTTATGGTGGTTTTCGACTTGCATATTATATACATCTTCTTTCCCGATGTGTTTTATGTTTTTTATTTTTGTGCATTTATACTTCTTAGCTTTCCTCTGCATTTTCTTGAACATGTTTTTGATTTTGAGTATTTGTATGCCGAGTAAATATTTCCACAAATAACGCACGTCCTTTCATTGTTATCAAGTCCTTGTTTTCTCCTCCATGCTGATTTACAGTTATTGGAGCAAAACTTGTTTAATCTAACAGTTGCTTCAAACTCTTTTCCGCAATTGTAGCATGTATACTTTTTCTTGGCGTAGAGTTTGTCTTTCATTTCCTCATAATGAGATTTGTGCCACTCCCTACCCGCTTCAGACTTATGCCACTCGATGGCTTTCGGCCTAGCTTTTTCATTAAGTATTTTTGCCGATTCCTTTCTTCTCTCTTCATTTTTCAAAAAATCATCTGCGTGTATTCTCATATGTTTTTTATTTGTAAGTAGTTCAAGATTTTCTATTTCATTACATAGCTTGTCTTTGTTTTTATGATGAACCTCATGCCCCTTCGGGATTTCTCCATTAAAGTATTCCCACATATAGACATGCAATCTTTGTCGCTTATTCCCCTTGGTAGGTCTAGCTGCAAGATAATAATTAGTTTTTTCATCTCTTGTGAATGTATGACCATTAAAGTATGCATGTTTTTTATCTTCATCATATTTGACCATAACTTCAACTCCTTTTTTATATCGTATCTCATTGTATCAGTAATGGTCTTTTATATCAACTATGCAATCCTCCAAAGTTAAATCTTTTACCTGTATCCAGCCTCGATTCGTCAACACAGGGTGATCTTCAGTGGCTTTTATATACCGTCCATCTTCAAGTTCTATTTCAAAAACATCAGCATCAGATTTCGTCTTACAAACATCGTAATATCTAGATGATGTGGTAATTCGCTTCTTTTCATCGAAGCAATATACAGTTCCGCTTTTCCCAACCAATTCAGATATTTGAATCTGTCCCTCGGTAGTATCTATCAGGGTATCTCCTGTTACACAAGCGTGATCTGCAACTTTAACCGGCTTCTCTTCTCCACGTTGCGAAGCCTTCTCGTCCCACACGTAACTCAATACGTCTCCTATAGTCCTTTGACACTTAGATTTGACCATCTTTATCTTTCCTTGACCTATCATAGTCGAGGTCATTCTGATGCCGTCTAAGACTTCGTTATCCGCCGCCTTGACTCTTAGGCCCCTACTCCTTATTTCAGCCTTGAATGAAGCGGCTGATGGGTCCAGTATTATCGCTGTCGGGCTTGGCCCTTCATTTACGAATGCCACTAAGTCGTCTGCATATTGCCTGTCTGTCTTTTGGGCCATCTTTTCTTTTGAGTCATAGTAGTACTCTCTAGTAACCCACGCTATATCTCCATCATCGTATATATCCAAGAATACCGTAGCATTGGAGGTACCATAGTCTATTGCTATATACCGCCTAGCATAACTCTGTATAGACATCGGCAATTCATTCTCTGCAATCTCATTAACCTCCGGGTCCCACATATCAAATATGGCACCAGAAGCAACAGACCATAAGCCAAGTATGTAGCGCTTGTAGAATACCCCTCTATACATGTTTCTGTAACGCTCTTTTATCCTCTCTGAAAGAGATAAGTTATCATCCATGGTGAAATGCAGATAAAGTAGATTTTTCTCCTTTGCTTTCAATATCCAGTTTTGATTGAACCAATGCATAGGTCCATCTGGATTGCAGTTGAAGAAAAACTTACTTCCTTCTACAGAACAACGTCCAGTACCCTGATTGACAAAGGACTCAGGCATAAGTGCCACTTCGTCAAAAAGTATACCCGAAAGAGTGATGCCCTGTATCAAGTCCTGACTAGCCTCATCTTTCCCGCCGAAGATGTAAAAGTAATTAACCTTTCCACCCTTGCTTATCTCTATGTAATTGTCTGTTTTTTTATCTGTGTACCTGTAACCTCTGCTAAGGAGCATAAGCCTTAGCCAAAACCATACATTTCTTCTGAAACTTCCTACCGTCTTTCCACACATAGCAAAATTCTGATTTTCAAAGTTATCCATAGCCCACATAACATAAGACAGCCCCATTGAGACTGTCTTTCCAGATCTGATTGCTCCATCTGCTATTATTCCGTCTGCTTCCTTGGCCGGACTGCTCGGCATCCAGAAAGTCAGCACCTTCTTTTGCTTTGTAGAGAAAGGTTTGAACTTGAATATAGTCTTATTTTTAGCTTTCTTCATCTTCCCATATCTCCTCTACTCTGCCACTAAGAGCCTCTATGAATCCATCGTCACCGAGCTCTTCTATCTCTCCCGTAACCTTAGCTTTGTCGAGCTCTAGCCTGTCTTGAGATATCCTTAGCTTCTCTTCATCTATCTTACGCTTGAATTTGTCAGGGAACAGGTCAAAGAATAAGGCTAGTTTATCGAGTGCCTTCTGCCTATCTTCTAGCTTAATAGATACGCCATTCCTACCTTGCTTGATTTCACTTATTAGAGAGCCGTCCACTTCAAAGCTGCTCTTTATCTTGAGGTAGTCCACCTCGACCTCTTTAGTACCGCCCGATGCCACTCCTACTTCAATCAACTCTGTCCCGAACTCTACAAAGTCCGTCATGTCCGAGAACGCTGTTTTTATATACCTATCCAGTATGTCGTAGTCGTCTATAAGCAAGTCCTCCGCTATAGCTCCTTTGAGTTTCTTTATCTCAGCTCGAACCTTAACATTCCTTAACAACCTACTGCCTTCTGCATGAGCACTGTCTGGAGCATACCCAGCTCTTTTTGCTGCCATGGTTGCATTACGGTTTCTTATGTAGTGCAAACAGAAAGACCTCTGCATTTCAGTAAGTTCATCGTTTTCTTCCATAACTACTTCTATAGCTTTTCGAGGAGTAACGACCTTTTTTTCTTCCTTCTCAACCTCAACCTTTTTTGACTCAACCTTTTCGGTTTTGGTTTTTTGGTTTTTTGTTTTTGGTTGAGTTGGCTTAGTCCAAGGTTGACCTCTATCTCTATCCTGCTTCGCCCAGCTCTTTATAGTCCCTTCGCTTACTCCATACTTCTCTGCAAGCTTTTTGAACGTTCCTTCTCCAGACTCATAAGCTTCTCTTAAAGTATCCTTCTCTATCACATCTCTTCACCACCTCTACTTTCACGCACGAAAAAAGACACCCTTCCGAGTGTCTTCTTTACCTATATATTTCTCTCCTGTGACCTATATCTATGACGAATATCTTTATCTCTCCGTCGTCTATTTCAGCTAGTATCCTGTAGTCCCCAAATCTATATCTCCAAAAGTCTCCTAGATCACCTTTCAAAGCTTTCCCCTTTATTCTTGGGTTCTCAGTTCCTTGAAGGTTCTTTTTGATAAAGGACATTATCATCGCACTATCTCGCTTATCCATCTTCTTTAGAATCTTAAGCGCTTTGTCGCTGATAACGACCTGGTACTCTTTCATTAAAGCCCCAATTCTTTTTCTACTTCGTCTAAAGAGTAGAACTTAGTGTCTTTTTTGTTAAGGAGATACTCATTATAGGCTTTAACGTCTATTTCATCTTCGATTTTCTCGATTACAGATTCCCTCACAAGTTCAGAAATAGTCATGTGCTTTACTTTTGCGTACTCACGTATTAAATCATTATCTTCATTGTCTACTCTTACAGTAATAACAGCCATCGTCATCGCCTCCTTGTAATACAATTGTATTACACAAAGACTCTCATGTCAAGAAAAGAGCCTTTCGGATCTCTAGTCTATTATCTCCGGCTCAACTGGTATCCACATCTTAGGGTTGTAGTTCAGTGAGTATTGGTACTTGTCTACGTTCTTGTAGTCCTTCTGCTCCACTACGTAAGTCACATTGTCGCTCAAGCCCACAAAGTGCTTCTGATAGGACCCATCCGAGTTCTCTACGATAACCTCCAATTGATTATCTGTTGTGTCTGCTGTTATGGACATCTTGCCCGTCATCTGAAAAAGTACGTCCCCTTGTATGCAGTTCATTACTGTAAGCTGTCTAACCACGTTAAAGTTGTCCGCCTCTTGAGACAGGTTGTATGACACCCTGTCCGATTGACTCTCATTTACGCATCCCACTAGCGATACCATTAATCCTGTCGCTATAATTGTAGCTGCTAATTTCTTTTTCATTCTCTTTCCTCCCTAATCCCAAACCTCTATTATCATACAAGGCCCTGTACTCTCTGTTTCTATAGTCTGTCTACGTCCGTCGTCTTCATAAGTAGTCTTGATACTGTACTTCTGGTGTGGCTCTGCCATTCTGGCCGATACCGCTTCTCTCCTTATGAGTTCCTCCATCAAAGCTTTTGTACTTATGCTGGCTAAGTCTATTTTTATCGCACTATTGATTATTACTTCCACATCATAGCCTCCCATGTAAAAAGAGCACCTTTCCGGCACTCTACTTTTTAGTATACTTCTGACTCGTCACTTCTCTAAAGCATCTGCCAAACATACATGTCGCACTTTCTACGTCTGACCATCTAGCCCATAGACAACTACTGCACTTATGTTGCTTCTGTCTGTCTCGTGCTGTCATGTATATCTTCTGGCGGGTCTTTCTCATTTCTTTATTAATACTCATTCCTTGTCCTCCTATCAGTTATGAGGAAATCTTATGTACTCTCGGGGATAAACCGAAACTTCCCGAGCCCCAGCGTCCTGGAGTTTTTGTTTCCACCATCTTGTGGTGGCTGCCCGTTCATTTAAGTATCGGGCTCGGTCCTCTTATGATTGCTCGTATAGAGCTCTGTTGTTCGGGATGGCAGGAGTCGAACCTGCGCAACATATTCCTCTACCACTGAGTTACATCCCTATTGGCCTTACATGCGTAAAAAGTGGCCCTTTGTCCACTCTTTCTTCAATGCCTATGTACTGGCCCTTTCAGGCCATATGGTTAGGGGTTAATCATTGAAAACTTATCTATGGACTTATATGGGCGGAGTTTGTGCATCATATCTTGTTTGCTTCTCTCGCCCAATGCCTATGTATATGTTCCGGATCTAAATCCTTTCGGCAAACTCCCCGGAATTGTTTGTGAAAATAAATTTAAGAAAGGAGGTGCGTACCGGCAGATATCCATACACACTTTATGTTAACTACCTATGTTTCAGTAGTTATACGCATTGCCGGTTGTTGAGCCGGCCTATTAAGTCTCAATATCTTGGGGAAAATGGACTTATTTTGGCTTTTCCTTTTCAGGCAATCCCCCGGCCAGGGTTTAGAAAGACTTCTGTATTTAGCGAGGATCCGTAACAACACTATGGGTAGTCCGACAGTTCCCCCTCGCCATACTAATATCTTACTACTTATATTGTTTCCCGTCTTGGCATTTACTTGTCATCTTAACTTTATTTTAGAAGAAATTCTAGCTATATGGTCATAAGAATATCCTAGCTCATCCGCTATCTCCTCCAACTTCTTTCCTTCCAACAGTTTCATTCTTCCAACCTTGTATTCTAGGCCTTTTAAGTCCTTCAACTTGTTTCCTATGTCGTATCTAGTTGCTACCAAGTCTTCCAGCATACCCTGATAATTCTCTATGGCTCTTTCCGTTCTGAATAACTGGTCGTGATATGTAGCTACATCCATCTTGTGAGTATCCCTTATCTTTTCAAGTGCATAGTACTGCCTCTTTAGTCGCTCTATCTCCATCTCTATAACGTCTTTCTCTACGTCTAAGTCTTTCGCTATCTTAATCGCTACCATAATACCCCTCCTAGTCTATATCCTCATGTTTTAACCCCAGTTCCTTAAGGGTCTCTCTATCCACCTTGATTCCGTATATCTTGTATTGCTCGAATATGTGAAGCTCCCCTTCTGAGTGCACCCTGTTGTGCCAGTCTCTAGAGAGGGCTATCAACTCTAGATTGCTGTGGTCTATGCTCTTCCTGTCCCTTCCCATGCCTACACGGCTTCCAGTGCAGTGGTGAATGTCTACCCCTGTAGACTTTCCTGTTATGCTGCACCTGCGGTATTTGATGCACCCCCACAAGTACCTATCCACATCTTCAACTCTGGTTATTGCCCTATCAGCTAGTGGTATGTTGTGTTTTAAGACAAACTCTATGATGTGCGATATAAACTCCCTGGCCACCGTTACGCTGCAATCCGAGAGAGAGAAGTTCTCTCCCCCAGTAGTAGCGCAGTAGTCGTATTTCAAGTACTCTTTTAAATAGTCTGGGTCGTCTCCTGTATAGTCGCAAATATCTCTTATACATGCGAATATCTTTTTGCGTTGTTCTATCGTAATAGTGCGCCCATCGTTGATCTTTATCTCAGCGTCTACAGCATCCCCAACTTTCCGTCTTGATATTATAGAGCCTACTTGCTCCCCTGGTATTCGGAGTAACAGATCCGTTCCTTCGTCTGTCTCTCGTACTCCTGTTATTTTCGAGAAGTAGTGCATTCTAGGCCCTCCTCTTTATTTCATTTATGACCCTCTCTATAAAACGACTCATATCACTACTGAACAACTCGTACTCTTCAAACCCATTAATGATTTCTAGCTGTTTAAGGAAGTCGTCTCTAAGTTTCAGCATAGATACTCCGTCTTGCGCACGTTTTACCAAGTGCTCTGCCTTTATCCAAGCTTCGTTTCTAAGAACTATACTCCCCCAGGCATCGCCATATATAAATTTTTTACCCTTGTTCTTTCCAGCATACTTATTAGCCATGTAGTCTAGTGGCGCTCCAAATTCTTCCCGAGGAACTTTCATAGAGCCGCTGAAGTAGTCTTTATGATTTATCCAGACATCGTCTCCAACTAGGAATATTGGGCATCTGCATTTTTTAGGGATATAGTCTGCGCTAAAGCTACTCTTTATGCCTTTCAACTCCTTGGGCTTTGTTAACTTAGTCTCTCCGTATATCCTCAGGCTATGGAGCGAAACTTCTATCATGGCTCTTTCTCCCCCTACTTCCCAATCTCTTTGACTCTTCCGCTCTCTCTGTTTACTATCTCCATCAGGTCCGGCGTGTCCTTAGTAACAAGCCACTCTCTGCAATCCAGTCCTTCGTCTGTCATTAGCTGCTTTTGTCTCGCTGTTGGTTTCTTTCCGTGTTTCATTTATTTTCCTCCTCTTCATTTTCTATGCTCTAAGCGTCTTACGTACTCCTTATGACCTGTTTCTGCATCCCAGTAATGCCTATAGCTCTCTACCACCACAAAGTCTTCTCCTCCATCTATTGATATCGAGGTATAATAACCGTTCCCTCTTAGTAGATCCCTGTCCTCTATAGTTTTTACAACAACTCCATCTCCTAAATGGTCTGTCGCTATCCTAAATGTCATTCTTAGCATTTACTCCACCTCTCCTTTCAACCAATCCAAATACCTCGTATACCTTTCATTTTCATAACCATCATAGCCCCATTCTTCTATCCAAGAATCTAGCATACCCTTAGCTTGCTGTTCAGCCGTTTGATCCAGTCCCTCTATCATGTTGAAGTGTTCGTATCTTTTGATTTTTCTCACTACTCCACCTCCAGCATTTCTTTGTTCTCGAACACGTTCCCGACAACTTCAAAGTCCTCATACGTCTCGCCCAGTGTGTATTCTGGATCTTCTCCCGGCTCCTTTATCATAAAAGCTCCTTTGTGGAATACCACTTCCGCTAGTATGCCTTCTCTGCCATCGTAATCCGGCTCCTTATATCTTTCTAGCAGCACGTCCCCCTCAAATATTCGCACTCCGTTTTTGTCTAGGAGGCCCGTGTATTGCATTATTGGAGGGTTAGTGTCCGAATTGCTCGACATCCAAATGCTATACTGCATTGCACAGCCATCGTTTTCAAAATAAAACTCATCGTCTCGAGGATCTCCGTATCGCATTTTTTTGTTTTGTTCATCCCACGCTCTAAACTTAATCTCTCTCATTACGCCTCCTCCTCTATCTCTATCTCTATCTCTACAAGCTCCATCAAGGCGTAATTTGCAAGATCCACCAAAGTGTCTACTATGCTTTCATCTGCAACCTTTCTCTCCTCGCCTTTTAGAAGTGTCTTCAAACGCTCTAACTTGTCGCTCAGTCGTATGACTATCGCTTCTGGGTATTCCTCTCTCGTCTTGGTGAAGCTGTTCCCGTAGTCGCTGTTCTTTCTCCTGTACGTGTCGTTCAACCTGTCGCATATGCTCTGATGTATCTCTGGTCTGTTGTATTCCATCTCTATTCCTCCCTATTCTCAACCTTAATTCGCCAGCCCGTTATCGCTATAGTCACTATCATTATGCCCGTCAGTATCTTTAATGCCATTAGCCACCTCCATGTCTTTGTCTATGGCTTTCATAAGCCTATCTATCCTCTTATCTCCAAATCCGAATATTCTCTTCAGAGCACTTATAACTGCCCTTATTCCGATATCAAATCCTGCGTTAAATCCTCTGTCAAAAGCATCTCCAGCACTCCCATCTATGATTGCTTTGAATTCTTCAATCGTCAGGTCCTTGACATTCTTTTTCATTTTCTTTAGTTGTCGTCTTTCCTCTGCTCTGCTAATCCCCATACCGCACCTCCTAGGCCTAACACGTCTTCCTGAAATTGCTCCTCGGCCTTAATTGTCCGCCGTATACCATCCTCTCTATCTTTCCTCGAATCGACTGCGCCGATCTGTTTATCTTTCCCCTAATTGCATCTGGTTGGTATCCCTTTTCATACATTTCAGATAGAATCTCCACTTCTTCTTCAGTCCACTTGTTATGGTTATACGCTTTTAATGGTCTTTCTCTCAATCCCAAGTCCATTATCCTTCTCTTAATCGCTCCCTCTGTTCTATTCAGACGTTCCGATAATTCTCTATATCCGTATCTATATTGTCGCAACATCGACTTAAGTATCCCATCATCCTCGACAGTCCAGGGAGTCCTCTTGAATTTTGCCATATCATTATCAGCTTTTCGCTGCTCTTTCGCCCAGCCTGGTTCCGCACCCAATGCTCCAGGTTCCATCTTGCTAAAATCTATTAGTGTCCTGTTTTTCTCTGCCCATCTCCAAAAGTCCTCAACCTTCACCACTTTGAAAGAGCACTGGTCCACTCTCTTTCTCCTTATAGGGAGTCCCTTCCTTTCCCACTGGTCTATGGTGTAGTTCCCACCATTAGCATTTCCGTTTCTTAAGGCAGTTCTGAGTAGGTTTAGTGTGATATAGTCTCCGCACTCTAAAAATGCAGTGAGTCCTATTTTATTAGCCTTCAGCTTTACGGCTTGCAAGCTCCTATCCAGTTTTTTCGCTATGCTTGGTATCGCTACAGTTCCCCAAGCACTTTCCAGGTACTCGACTTCTTCTTTGCTCCATTTTTTATTCGTAATCTCCACCATCTGCACCTCCTTGATATGTAGGGCCCGAAGCCCCTTATTTCCATTTTTTAGAAAGGAACGTCCTCCTCGTCTATGCTGTCATCCAAATGGAATCCCTCTGTGTTAAAGTCTCCCGAATTAGTCCCTCCACTCTGCTGCTTGTCGCCCCAGTCTATGAACTGGACTCTTTCGGCCACTACGTCCGTAGTGTACCTCTTAGTTCCATCTTGTGCAGTGTAGCTTCCGCTTTGAATTCTTCCCTGTATAGCCACGTTCCTGCCTTTCTTCAGGTAGTTGGAACAGTTTTCGCCTTGCTTTCCCCACACTACTATGTTTATGAAGTCGCAAGTAGGCTGTCCCTTGCCCTCTGCTTCTTGCTTCTTCTCTTTCGACATCTGCCTGTCTACAGCTACTGTCATTCTAGTGACCGACGTTCCTCCATTCGGTAGATACTTAAGTTCTGGATCGCGTACAAGGCGTCCGATAATCGTTGATACGTTCATTTTCCATTCCTCCTAGTAATATCTAATATTCTGAATTTATCTCTATAAAGTCCATTGTTGTTCTAGCTATATCCATAACTTCTCTCAGAGATATGCCGTATTCTATGGCAAAAGCTGTTAGAGTTGTGGCTATCTCACGTCTCAAATCTTCCTTTCCACTCATAACTCCATCCTCTCTTTCAGCCTGTTCACTTTGCCTTGCTTGTATAGCTCAACCAGGCTTCCAAATCCAAAGTGCTGTTTCATCTGCTCTAGCATTATCTCTACATCAGCTATCTCTTCAGCCATTTCTTGCTTGCTGTTTTCTCCTCGCTGGTACTTACATACTTCTTTCTGTAATTCAGACAACTCTTCCACCGCTACTGTCATTTGGTGACTCTCTCCATACTTCTCCATCGCCAACTTATACACTTCACAATTATTCACTCTGTAACCCTCCTGATTCGCTCATAGTCGTTTTTAAATGCCTTATCCATACCTAAGGTCACTTTAGATATAATCAACCCTCTTATCGCCCGTCATGAGGTCTGCTTTCAGAAAAGCTTCCCTGTACTTGCTCTTCTCATGTTCGAATACATAAAAGTCCTCGTACTCTTCTTTAAATTTTCCTGTCGCTACAAAGTATTCATTTGCTTTTGAGCGTTTCTGGTCCATTTGTTTAACAGTGCATCTTCTGCCAAGCTCAACTTCAGATCTTTCTTTGAACCTCTTTTTCTTCCTGAAAACCAAATCATTTTTATATGACATTTCCATTCCCCCTCATAATCGCTCATATGATTTTCTGTAGTTCGCTATTCTCAATCCTTTTTTCTGCCCGTACAGAACAGCATTCGCCTCTTTCTCCAGTCTACGTTTCTCTCTAACGCTGTCATTTTCCCTCTGAAAGCTTATGTAGTCTGGACATGTTGCATGACAGTATGCGTTTCTGTAGTTGCATCTGTTGCATGGATTTTTCAAGACAATCAAGCCCCCTAGTAAACCTCTTTTATACTCAGCCCTGGATATTTGTACTCAAACAGCTTCTTTTTTATCTTGTATACGTCTGTCTGAAACTTTTCTGAAGCCTTCACGTCCACCACCTCTGTAGTTCCATCGTGATATGTGATTACAAAGTCGGCCAAGTACGTAATAGGTCTGTGCTTCTTTCCGTTCTTCTGGAACCCCGGCTGTAGTTCGAACTTCTCTTGCAATCCGAAGTCCTTTATCTCCCCGGCTTTTTTCAGCAGCTTAAGTTCACAGTAAAAGTTAGCTTCTTTTTGGCTGTCGAACTGGATATTATCGACAACTGTCTTTCTGTTCCTGTATTTGTTCTGCTTGCCTTTTGACTCTGATTTTAGGTAGTTCTGATACTGTTCCGGTGTCCAACGCATTAGCTTATCCCTTTCATAAAAGCAAGCCAGTGTGTTTTACTTCGTCTATTTCCAAACAAAGGCTCGCTGTCTATCACTTTCAGTATTTCCGTCAGCTTTATCTGATCTTCGTTCCACTTGAATATCAATGTTCCGTTAGGCTTAAGAACTCTCATGCACTCCCTAAAGCCTCGCTCTATATCTTGCTTCCAATCCTCCCCAAGTTTTCCGTACTTCTTGGCCAACCACGAACCTTCTCCTGCTCTCAGCAAGTGTGGGGGGTCAAATACCACCAAGTAGAAGGATTCATCTTCGAACGGCATATTTCTAAAGTCTCCAACTATATCCGGTTTCACTTCTAACTTTCTGCCATCGCAAAGATTATCTTCAAGTTCCCGATTGTCCATGTATGTTACATTCTCGTTATTCTTGTCAAACCAGAACATTTTACTGCCACAGCAAGCATCCAGTATCTTTGTCATCGCCTATTCCTCCCCGTAAATTTCTTTCGCTATTTCCCAACACTCATCCCAAGGCCAGTCCGGGTTTTGTATCGCTAACCTGTCAGCCTCTTCTGCTGTTGGG
Source organism: Andreesenia angusta (assembly GCF_001855385.1). NCBI lineage: Bacteria > Bacillati > Bacillota > Tissierellia > Tissierellales > Gottschalkiaceae > Andreesenia > Andreesenia angusta. Next base: position 404,758 of record NZ_MKIE01000002.1, read on the forward strand.
CTGTATCGTTTTGCCATATTAGCCTCCTAGTCTTTAAACGCTCTTTTTGCTTAATCTATAGTTCTTGCTACTATCCGGTTTTATTGATATCAAATACTTGTAGTTACACATTTCGTTTATCCTACCGATTATCGCTTGGTCTATATTTGTAAACCTCTCAAAATGTATTTCGCTGTTTAGTAGTATTGGCAGCTTCTTGTTATATCTGTAGTTAATAACTTTAAAGATCTCTCTTAAATCCTCTTTCTTTATACCTTCCTCGTTGTAGTAGTTAGTTAGAGAGGACTTGAATAGATCGTCTATAAATAAAACATCCGCTCTGACTATCTTGTTAAACTCATTGTTGTAATTTTCTTCATCAAACTTACACGCCTGTAAATTCTGTATTATCTCATCCGCTATATAGTATTTAACCCCTACGCCCATATCTAACAGTTTCTTAGATATCGCTGTCGTTATATGCGTCTTCCCTACTCCCGACTGCCCCAAGATAGAGAAAGAGTAGTTATCTCCGTTTAAAAAGCTTTCTAAGTACTCCATAGCCGTTTTCTTTATGAACTTCTGATACTCGCCACTCACTTGATAGTTTTCAAATGTTCTAGTTTCTAGCAAATCTCCCAGTCCACTTTTATCCAGCCTCGCTTTAGCTTCTTTTAAAAGAGTGCATTTGCACTTCTTCCCCATCTGATACTCGCCCTGAGTTGTAAATATGTAGCCTTTGTCTTGGCAAGCGCTACAGTGATATGACTCCGGCATCTTCTGCGCTAATTCCAGACTTCCCACTTTCTTTTGAAGTTCGCTTATTGCTTTCGCTATTTCCTCCATCTGATTTCACCTCCAGTTTCATTCCTCCATTGGCTTTCCAAGTGTCCAATATGCTTCTTACATACGCTTTCGTTCTTCCACCGTATTCATCAGCTCTTATCAGAGCATTTTTGCACCAAAGGAATCCATACTCTTTCAGTATTTCTTCCAACCAAAAAGCAGTTCTGCTATTAGCCTGTCCTATGCATTCCTGATAGAGCCTAGCCAGTTCTCCGAGTTCCTTATCTATTACAAGTCCTTTAGGTGCTTCTTCATCGTCATCTCCTTTTTGATGATGATGATTTTCAGGACTGTTATTATTAAGACTGTTGATTTTATTACTGTTACTATTAGGGGGGTCATTTTGATACTGTTCATTTTGACCATCATCATTTTGATACTGTTCATTTTGATACTGGTCAAAACGACTACTGTCAAAATCTAATTTTTGAACAAGCTCATAAACATTACTAGCATTTCTATTCCCTTTCCTAGATTTGGTTATTTGTATATATCCCAACTTCTCTAAGTCATCTCTATGTCTATAGAACCTTTTCTTACTTACTCCTAAGTGATGTATCATCAAGTCTACTCCAGGAAAAGCCGTATCTCCTGCTCCCGCATAGCTTGCCATGTATGCGTATATAGCTTTTGCTTCTACGCTAAGTCTTGTATCTTGCATTACTAGCTTGGGTATTATTCCGAACCCTTTTTGCTTTATATCTCCCGTAGGATGTTTAATTCGATCTACTTTCTTCACATCAACACTTCTCCTCTCTACACAAGTCTTTATTGAAGGAGCCCTTTCGGACCCCTATATCCTAACCGCCATGTATCTAATAGGCTCTTCCCTGTAGCCTTCTAGTTCATTCTCCAAGTCTTCAATCTTGCTCTCAAGCTCTACTACTTTGTCCTCTAACTCGTCATAAGTAGGCTCTGCATAAAACATTCTGTGAAGCTCTTCACTTATGTCTATTGCTTCATCTTCTGTGACTGTTATGCTTTGTCCGTCTTTAGTCATTATTCTGCAAACAGGATACTTAAGAGGGATTCTCTTACCTCCCAGTTCTACGTTAAAAATCATTTTCACCATTCCTCACACCTCCTACTTACTCTGAAGAACCTTCATGCCATGGTTCCACTGGCTCTCGTTCATATCATCAAACTTTGTAACGTTGTAGTATTTCAGCAGCGCAGGGACGTCAACTCCCTTGACCTCTGCGAGATTCTTGATTGCCACTACCTTCTCAGCTGATACTTTAGGTGCTGGAGGTGTCACTGATTTTTCTGGCTCGTGCTTTCCGGTATTAGCCTCTAGTGCATCCGACTCAGCTATATCAAGCGCCATAGTGTATAAATATCTTCTCTGGTACGTCTGCACTGCCCCTAAGTTCTGGATCTCATGACACCCTTTCAGTTGCGCCGAAGCCATAGGGCTTGTGAAAGTCACTACGTCTTCTGGCTTCTCTGAATCCACGATGTCCAGTGTAGCCACCTCGCTATTGAAGCTTACTTTCGAAAGTAACTGAAGCTCTGCGAATATCTCGTTTATCTTAGGCAAGAAATCTTTCAACTCGAAGTACGTATATCCTGCATATTTGTTCTGCCCACTTTTCTTAAGGTCTGCTTTCTGGAGCTCCACCTTTGCTGTCTGTATCTTTTCATATATATTCATCTCTATTCCTCCTAGAACTTTATTTCAAACTCTGCCGGCCTAAGACCCTTCCTAAGCCCCTCAACGTCCATCAGTTCGCCTGTTTTCATATTGACTATGCCATCGTCCGTTATCATCAAAATCTTCTTGAATTCGGCGTAATTTGGTTTCTCGATAACCTTTACGAACTCGGGATAATCCCTCTTTAAATATTCGAGCAATAAAGCATCGTCTTTCTCTATAACCGCCTGCTCTTTCTTGACTTTCAGAGTTCCCGAAGGTAGCTTGTATGTCATCTGTGTCTTTGTCTCCTTGGCATCTACTGTCTCAAAGTATTCTTGAAGCTTGGAGAGGAAGAACGACCTCTCGTTGTCGTATCTCTCGAACTCCTTATCCAGCGAACTCTCTAGCGTAATAATCCTCTCATTCGCTACCATTTCGAACCTCTTGTATTCAGCCTCCATAAGCTGCAGCTTCTCTAAGCACCAATCGGCCATCAAATCGTCCTTGACTCTCCAGGACTCCTTTTGTTCCTCGTCTATATTCAGTTGTTCGTCTATCACTCTATCTAGCATTCTTATTCCTCCTGTCCATGATTGTATCTAGCTCTATAGTTCTTTTTATTTCTCGATTCATGAGCTTATATGCCATCTGTATTCCAGAAGCATAGGCCCTTGTAAACTCGTACTCGCTCTTCCTATCCCTGCTGTAGTTTGCTATCATTCTCTGATTCACGGAATACATGCTTACAAGCTCTCTTCCAAGCCTTGTTCGCCTTGCTATATCAAACATTTTCTCTCTAGTCTTGCTCACGTTGATTCCTCCCTGTCGGTGTGATATACTACACCTAGACGATATTTTCTAGATGTTGTCGTTCCTGAAGTCTTCGCACACCATTGCGAAGGCTTTTCTTTTTTGCTCCCTTCTCTTTCTCTCTGCTCTCAGTGCCTTCTTTGCTTCATAAACTTCGATAAGCTTTCTACCAAAGACACTCCCTATGCCTAATGTAATTCCTACTGCTATTAGATCTCCCATCTTCGCTCCTCCTTCTTAATCAACTTACATATGGTAGATTTATCCACCCCAAAAACCTCTCCTATTTCATCTAAGCTCATCCCTAATTCTTTCAACTTAACTAGCTCCATAGAATCTGTGGTCATCCATTTTGCTTTGATTCTTGGGTCACCTACCACCATGAATGCTCTTTCTACACTCATCTGCCTTGGCGAAAGTATCGCCAGGCAAAGAGCTGATATATTGTCTGCTAGGTCTATCGATGTCACTGTTATCTCCTCCTGTTCATTAGAAACTCTTCAAAAGCTTTCTTCTCAACCTTATATCGCTTCCCTCTGCCTCCGAATATAAGCGGACACCCTTTGCTATTCAGTATCCTGTAAGTTTCATCTCTGCTAAATCCATATATGTTCTGTATATCCTTCGTATTCAGTATCACTAGTGATGTTTGTGTCTCCATTTCAGCACCTCCCTTGTTTTGGTTTACTCCTTCCAGTTAAGGGTATTATTAGACCGGAAGGAGGTGATATTATGAGTAAATCTGATAAAGAACTTGCTGTTGAAGTGGCGATAAAGCTTATTGAGAACAATAGCTATGTCTCAGGTCCTAAAACATCTACTCTCAATACAGAGTCTGTATGCAGTGTGATTAAGGCTGTTCACAAGACTCTTGATAGTCTTGGAAGGGATTAGTATCTATTAGAATTTGGACTATACTCACAACCGCAATTTGTGAGCTATGGTCCAGTTCTTCAATAACGCGAAATACCTCATCTGCTTTATCTAACAATTCAATCTTCTTGAATATCTCTTCTTTCTTCATTTCCTCGCCTCCTTAATTTCTCAATTGAATGCCTTAACTTTGATTCCAAACTGCCCAGCTAGGTCTCCCCACTCAGCTTCTATATAGCTGATGGCCTGGTGAAACCATTCTTCTATACAGACTTCATCTTCTTCTGGCCCATATATCAGTATCTTTACTAACACATCTTCACCGTTTGAAAGCTTAATCTTCGCTAGGTCAAATGTCAGGAATTCAAGTAGTTCTCGCTCTCCTGTTTCACAACACGTCCCTTCAAAATTATCCTTCCATATGTCATACAGAAGCCTTTCTACTTTCAGCACCTCGTTCTTGTTAATTAATGTCCCATCGTTTATGCTTATGAATTTTGCCATTATCTATTCCTCCTTAAGCTATCTCTTTCAAATGTTCTAGTATGTCGTTTACGTCTGTTTCATAAAGCTTCAAAGCCACCTTGTAAAGGTCATCTATATGTCCGAATTTCTCAGCGTATGCTATAGTCGTAAGATGGTCTTTCTTCTTGCTTTGCCTTATGTTATAGCCTTCCGTTCTCGCTTTAAGGTCCATGTGATAAGTCTCTTTGTAGGACTTGTAAAGTTCCCTCCATCTTTCACTAAAATTCGCACCTCTATATCTAACCACTCTGTTTAATACGTTTCTCTTGGTCAGAACGTCTACGTCCATTACAGCGCCTTTTATAACTTCGTTTTTGTAGGCTATTGTGTCTTGGAGCTGCTTGACCTCTTGCTTATAATCAAGTAACTTTCTGTCTGCCATCTTAAGAGCTCTTGCGTAGACTGCTTCCGGTGTGTTCCAGGCTTTTTCTACTTCGATGAAGTACAGTCTTGCTTGCTTTCCTTTATCTGTCCTCTGTATCATAGAAAGTTCTTTTGCCATATCTAGCTTGATGACGTGATCTGTGATTTTTCTCTTTCCTCCAAAGGCTGTCTCGTCATAGTCATTTTTGACTATCACGGCAAAATCAACGTTTTCAGCAAATCCATACTCTGTCATTCTTTCAAACCACTTTGTGTATTGAGTCCCTACCTCTAGAAACTCATGCAACTCTCTACCACTTACTATCTGCTCCTGATTGTCATTCATTTCGACTTTGATTAACTCGTTCATATTTATGCCTCCTGTCTTTCTTAATATTTTCTTTGTTATTCTTAGTTATTATTAATTTACTGGATGTATCATTTCTAAAATGCTGTCAGCTATTTCTTTCGCTATAGGTGTCTGCTCTTTTCTTAAGTCTGCTACGTGCTTCATGTCTAGAGAGTATCTAATGATTGTATAGACGGCGTTTTTGATCTTGCATAAGTGCCAAGCGTAAATATCATTTTCCTTCCCCCAGTCTTCTATAACGTCAGAAATGTAATGATGAGGCTTGACAGATTCCTCTTTTGATTTCATTTCCTCTATTAGCTTTTCTCTTTCTTCTTTTCTTATCTTTTCAATCAACTCTCTTATGCTTGCGTCCATGTTAGGCCTCCTTTAATAACTGTTTTTTCTTAGTTTCTAGAGAAATCTTCCAGTCTCAGAGTCCCTTTCTCTTTTAAGATGGCTCTTGGTTTGTCCAATTGGTTTTAGTAAGTTGTCATTTTCCCAGCCATATCTCATTCTGCTTTTAAGTGTATTTACTTTTATTCCTGAAATTCTCGACCACTCTGTTAAAGTCTTTGTAATCCCTCTAATGGTTATCCTATTATTTGTTCTCTTGTTGAGTTGATTATTTTCAATGGTCGTCCATCTGCAATTTTTAGGCGTGTAGTTTCCGTCGTTGTCTATGCGATCTAGTTCTAAATCCTCTCTAAAACCATTATTAACTGCCCAATTATAGAAGCTTAAGTAGTCGTTTTTCCACTCATCACAAACCTGAATGCCTCTACCTCCATAGTTCTTGAAGCTAATCGCATTCTCATTACAGCATCTTTGTTTCATAGAAGCCCATCTCTTGTATAGTGGATGTCTATGGCTTTGATTCGCCATGCCGTGACTGGTATTTCTCTTGGTTAGCATTTCTATCCTAATGCAACCACAACTCTTGGTCCCTCCACTTTTTAAATTGCCACTAGTCACCTCGGCAAAGTTTCCACAATCACACTCGCAGAGCCAAAACGGCTTGTACTTTGTGACTCCTATAAATTTGATAACTGTTAGCTTTCCAAACTTTTTTCCGGTTAAGTCACTAAAATTATGTGACCTTGTTTCGTGAAAATTCATTCCTCATAGCCTCCTCATTCGATTCAATTAATACATTTGGTTAGTTTGTTTTTAAAAAAAATCCTATCTACATCTTCTATAGCTAAGTCTAAAATATTAGATATCTTTTCCACATCTTTTAAAGTGAATGCCCTTGTTCCTGACTCTTTATTGTGGTAAGTCTGTAGGGTAACGCCCATCCTACTTGCCATATCTGCTTGAGTTAACCCTTTCTTACTTCTCTCTCCAACCAGTTCGTAATTCTTCAAAGTATCACCTCCGCCTTGCTAACCGTTTGGTTTAATTAAATAATACTACAACGTTTGGTTAGTGTCAACGATTTTTTTAATTTTTTTATAATTTTCGGTTAGTTTTTTAACATAATGGTATATATATACTATAATTAATGGTAAGGAGAGGTGATGAAAATGAGCCAAACGGAAAGTATAGGAAAGAGAATTCAAGGTTTATTAGAACTTAGAAATATGACGCAAAGAGAGTTAGCTAGCAAAGTTGGAATCACCGAAGTAAGCATAGGTAGGTATGTAAAAGACTCTAGAGAGCCCAAAGGAAGAGTTCTTGCAGATATAGCTGACGCACTAGATAGTACAACCGATTATTTACTCGGCCGCACCGACGACCCGAACGGAGAAGAAGATATCGTCACTATAGCAGCGCACCATGACGGTGACGAGTTCTCGGACGAAGAGAAAGAGATGATAGAGAAGTTCAAGGATATGGTCAGGGAAATGAAGAAGAAAAAAAGAAGTTAGATTAAGGGGGATAACGTATGGATCTTACAGATTCTTTGTTCAAGTCTTTGATGGCCAAAGACAAGATATTTGAGGAAACACCTAATCTTCCGTCCAACAACCAGAAAGCTCAGTTTCAAGTTTCGAGTTTGGATGGAAGAGATAAGTTTATAGTGGATATAGATAGGCGAGGGAAAATCGAGATGAAGTCAAAGTTGCAAGAAAGATATGCCGGAAACCAAGTTTTAGTCAGAATAGACGCGAACTCTCCGCCACATACCAATCCAGACTCAACTACCACTTCTTGAAACCACATACATATCTACAAAGAAGAATACGGGCTATCTTGGGCTTATGATATCGAAACGTTTCATGAAAATCTTTTCGATAATCTAAAGAATTTCAATAAACTCTTCATGGACTTCTGTTCCTATTGTAATATAGAGATAGGAAATGATTTTCAGATGGTCATATAATTTCACGAAAGGGGTTGGTTTATAATGACTAATACATTTTCTGATATATATATAAAGTGGATAAAAGAAAATATCGAAGAAAAACAAATCAGTGAAAATATTTTTAGAATAACTACTCCTTTTCTAGATAGAAATAACGATCATATAGAAGTTTATGTAGTCAAGGAAAGCAACGGCTCTTTAACTATAACTGATGACGGAAACACTCTAGGGGAATTAGCTTTATCTGGCTTCAGCATACAAGGAAGTCCTAAGCGTAAGCATGCGCTTGAAACTATACTGAAATCCCACGGAGTGTCTATGGGTGATGATGGCGACCTTTTTGTAGAAGCGAACATGTCAAACTTTCCTTCGAAGAAGCATATGCTGACCCAGTGTATGATAAAAGTGAGTGATTTATTTGTACTGAGCCATAGTAGCGTTAAGTCATTCTTCCTTGAAGATGTTCGTAACTTCTTTGAAAATAACGATATTAGATATACCGAAGGTCCTTCTTTTGTGGGGAAAAGCAAGCTGGTGAATAACTACGATTTTGTGATTCCACATTACAAAAAAGCTCCCGAAAGAATAGTTAGAGTTATAAATGATCTTAGGCCAGACTACGCTAGATCAATAATGTTCTCATGGGACGATATAAAAGATGTTAGACCTAATAACTCTGTTTTATATACTTTTGTAAATGATCAAGACAAGAAACCTTCAAAGGATGCGTTACAAGCGTTGTCTGAATATGATATTAAATACGTTCTTTGGAGTGAAAGAAATAACTCCATAAATGAGCTATCTGCTTAACTTTAATCATTTTGCCGATGTCAGCAAAATGATTAGGTTAAAGATAATTTTACGACTTAAAAGGAGTGATTAACACCATGTCCACTATAATATGCTACTGCTCCAATGTAACCGAGCAAGAGATAGTTGACGCTATAGATAATGGAGCTAATAGTCTTTCAGATATAAAGACTGTTACAGGGGCTTGTACTGTGGGAAGGTGCAAGGAGCTTCATCCTAAAGGGACTTGATGTTCTAGGGACATTCTAAAGTTGTTAGAAGAGTATAATAAATAGTTTTGATAAGCTACTGATATGAGATATTCATATCAGCTTATTTATAGGCATAGGTGGAAATATACTCTAGTTTATGGAGTATGAGGTATTAAAGGGAATGAGAATATAATATTTTTTTAAGGGGGATTGCCATGTATGAAAAGCTACTAATTGAATATGAAGAAGAAGTTGAAATCATTGAAAGCCCCCTATCTGGCAAAATAAAGGGGCTCTATTCTGATAGTACTATTGCCATAAATAGCAAGCTTACCGATGTAGAAAAGTCCTGTGTGATAGCAGAGGAACTGGGCCACCACTACACCACCGCTGGAGACATCCTGGATCAGTCGGAGGTCTCCAATAGAAAGCTTGAGAAAGTAGCCCGCAACTGGGGATATGAAAAGCTTGTAGGTCTAATAGACTTAGTGAATGCCTATAAATCAGGGGTGAGAAATAGGCACGAGCTTGCAGAGTTCCTGGAAGTTACTGAGGAGTTCATAGAAGAGGCTTTGAATTACTACAGGGAAAAGCATGGGCTATTTGCTAAAGTAGACAACTACATAGTTTATTTTGAGCCGCTGGGGGTTTTGGAGAAGTTTTAATTTTTTAAATTTAAGGAGATATAGTGTGAAAAGCAACAATGAACTTTGCAGTATAAAGGAGCAGTTTTATGTCTAAACATAATGACTACATGAACTTAGAATACGATCTAGCTGGATCTAGAAGTAAAAACAGATTTAAAAATGAACTCTTATGGGGGTTGTCTAAAATTTTTGATTTGTACAAAAATAATATAAACTTTAGTGTTATTTTTGATTATGTATGTGATATCGAAGTGCACTTTGATGACTCATATGAGTTTTATCAAATTAAAACCAGTAAAGGCAGTAGTGCCTATACATTATCCAAAATACTAAAGCCTACAAATGGAAGCTCTGTTCTAGGGAAACTGTTTGATTTGAAGCATCAATCTATAAAAAATGGTCTGGATTCTAAAATAGCATTAGTGTGTAATAAGGCCCTTAAAGATTTTTGTAACAAAGAGCATAGCGACCGAGAAATATTAGAGTTTAATAGCCTAAAAACATCTTGTAAGGACAAAATCATCAATATTTTAAGTACAGAACTTGGAGAGTTCTTTGATTTAGATAACTCTTATTTTATCTATAGTGAGATGAACCTAAATAACTGTGAAGATGAATTTTTAGGCAAAACAGTGCGATTTTACTCTGAGGTTACTAACTCTGAATTAGCAAATCCCTTAAAACTATATAATCTTTTAAAAAGCGAAATTGAAATTAAATCTAGCTACGAGTTGGCCTGCAACGATTATGATTCTTTAATTTTAAAAAAGGCTCTCACAAAAAGAGACCTGGATAAAATATTGGATCTTTACTATAATGGACCTACGTTAACAGAAAAAGTTACTGAATTTATAAATAGCGAAGTTGAAAGTTTTCGTAAAAGATTAGCTTGGAAAAAAGCCTTTTCAAAACTCTATAGAGAATTTTCAGTATCTAGCTTTCTAGAAGCTCTAGATAAAAAAGTTAGAGAATATATAGTGATAAATATCGATGACTTTGATTGTTCTAGATTTGAATTAATCGATAAACTCTATCCGATATTTAAAGGTGATTTTGGACCAGAGTTTGAAGAAAGTGATATACGAGTGTTTTTACTTTTTGTTATAATAAAGCTCGAGGAGGGAAGTCATGAGCAGTTTATTAGTTAAAAAACTATTTATATTTGATATTTCAAATAAAAAAGCTAAAGTTGTTCCTTTTTCAAAAGGATTGAATGTTATTACTTCCAATCAAGTTGATGGGAATAAAAGGGGTAAGTCTTTGATTTTAGCTAGTATATTCCATTGTCTAGGTTCAGATGGTTTTTTTGATGACAACTGGAATATTAAAAGCAAAATTTATCTTATGAATATATCAATATCGGATAAAGACTATTATATATATAGAATGGATAGACTATTCAAAATTTTTGACTCCTCTTATGATGTCATTTTTAAAGGTACTGACCGTAAAGAACTGGCAGAGTTTTTAGGTGACTTGTTCAACTTTATAATCAAATTACCTAATCGGGATAATAATATTTTAGTCACAGCGCCTCCAGCTTATGCTTACATACTTAATTATCTACACCAAGATAAAATGGATGGTCCTAGTTTTAATTCATTCAAAAACTTAGGGGAATTTATTTCATATAAGGAAAATCTCCTTTACAGCCACTTCAATATTTACAATGAAGATTATTATAAACTAATTGGAGAAATAGAGTCTTTTAAAAAACAAATCGATATTTTAAAACGAGAGTGTACTATGCTGCAATCTATGATTGAAAAAACAGAAAGTGAAATGAGTAATTACTCTTATCCTAAAAGTATGGAGCTTCTTAAAGTTGAGTTACAAAGACACAGTGAAGAATATATCGATATATCTGAAAAGCTATCAAAAGCCAAAAACAAGCTCATAGAGCTCAGAAACTCAAAGTATGACTTGATGAGCGAATTAGACTTATTAATTAAAAAAATAAACTATGAAAAAAAGAGCTATGAAACCTTAACAAGAAAAATCTGTCCAACTTGTCGTGGCAGTATGGCTGATTCTTTAGATGCACGATTAGCCACTGGGGATGAGCTAGAGAGTTTCATTTATCTATCCGATGAATTTAATAGCGAGCTATCTAAAGTGGAAAATAAAATTTCTAAAGAAGAAGTCTACTACAAAAGTTTATTAGAACAATTATCCACATATGAAGATAAACTTAAAGTAGCTGATAGTAAAATTGAAGATATATTTAAGCATAAAGCTTATTCAGAGTTTATAAATTCACTCTTAAGTGACTATGCTAAGAAGTCAAGTAGCTTAGCTTCTATTAATTTAAAGTTAGAAGATTTGAAGACCAAGAAGTCCAAATATAATGCTCTGAAAAAAGATATAAATGATATGTACTCTGAACTTATGCTTGACTCTAAAGTAAAGTTTGGACTAAAAGAACTTGATGATAAAAAATTCAAAAATATTAGGTCTAATTTTGAGGCTGGTGGAAGTAACAAGCCAATTTCAACGATTATTTGGCACCTGAATCTATTAAAGATTAAGTATGCTTTTAATCCCGATGCAATAAAGTTCCCAATTATATTAGATAGTCCCAACAACACTGAACTAGACGATACAAAACGAGAAAAATTATTCAATTTCATATTCTCAAACATTGACAGCTCTACTCAAGTAATATTATCTACTCTTGGATTTTCTAAAAGTACTTATCCAGAGTTCAACTTTGATAATATCATTGAATTGGATAATGATCCTTATAATTTGCTGAACACTAAAGACTATGATGCTAACTTAAAGTTTTTACTAGGGTTTAATCTTAGCTAAAAACTTTGTACTTTCACTATGAAAGGTATTTATTCGACATCCGAATATCAGCACCCTTGAACCATAACGCAAAAGTTACTAGAGTATATCTAGTGACTTTTATTTTAAACTTAAATCGAACATACGTTCTGTAAAAAGGAGAATTTATCATGGCTAAAACTAAGAAAAGGGGAAATGGCGAAGGATCTATCTATAAGCGTGGCAATAAGTGGTATGGTCTTGTAACAGTAGGTCGTGATGCTGAAGGCAAGCTTGTCAGGAAGCCTGCATCTGGTAGCACTAAGACTGAGGTTGCCGAGAAGTTAAGAGAAATATCGCAACAGTATAAAGGAATAGATCTGAAACAGGCATCTAGCTACACTGTGGCTGAGTGGGTTTACTTTTGGCTTGAGAACTATGCAAAGCCACAACTTGAAGAGACTAGCTTTAACAGCTATAGGTATAATTTAGAAAATCATATAGTTGAAAACTTTGGACACTATAAGCTTACCGAAATAACCGGCATGGACATACAGGTTAAATATAATCAGATGTTCAGCGACAAAGAAAAATATTCTTCTACTACACTCAAGTATGTCCACAATAAATTTAAGCTGTGCTTAAAGCAAGCTGTATCCAATAGGATGATAGCTCATAACCCTTGTGAAGGTGTTTTGCTCCCTAAAGCTAGAACCGCTAAGAAAGTACAGTCTATGACAGTTGAAGAGCAGCAAAAGCTAGTTGAGTACTGCGAGACTGATGAATATTTAAATCTTTTTATCTTCCTAGTGGGTACTGGTATGAGGATAGGCGAGGCATTGGGTCTCACTTGGGATAATGTAGACCTGGAGGAAAGAAATATCCATATCGTAAAAACTATGATCGAGATTCACGGGAACCCATCTTTTAAGAATTGTCCCAAGACTGACTCTGGACTTAGAACAATACCTATGTCGAAAAGAGTACATCAGATAGTTTTAGATAGAAGAAAGGCCCACCGTGATCTGAATCATCTTAATCTGGTCTTTTTCTCTAGCACCTACAATTTTAGAACTACAGCAAATCTTAGAAGGCTGTTTCAGAAAACTTGTGATAATGCTGGTATAAAGCAGTACAACCTTCATGCACTGAGACATACCTTTGCCACCAGGATGATAGAAAAGGATTGCAACATCAAAGTTCTTTCTGCTATACTTGGACATAAAGATATACGTACGACACTTCAAACTTATACTGATGCTTTGGATGCTTATAAGAAAGAAAAAATGACCGAAATAGACATCTTTTCTTAACCACTGCAACACTATTGCAACAATAGTAGTTTAAAGCCTTGATATTTAGCCATTCATATCAAACATTTCAGATTTAACGTGTAGGATTTCTACAGTTATAGGTATGAAAATAGCCGCCATAAATTTGGCGGCTATTTTCTGTTTCTTCCTATATTTTCTCTATACCAACCACCTCATAGCCAGCACCCTTTATGGCTATTTTGATAGCTTCATCCGAAACATCACCATCGATATCTACAGTTGCGTTTTTTTCTTCCAAACTGACTTTCACATCACCAACTCCATCAAGCTTACCCAGCGCCTCTGTAACAGCCTTTACGCAGTGCTCACAACTCATTCCCTCTATCAGTATTTTCTTTCTCACAAATCATCCCTCCTTTTTTTGCATATATACCCACGTTGATCAAGCTGAAAAACAAATGCCATCTCTCTAAATAATATTCTATTGAACTATGATTCTGATTGTAGCGAAAGTTTAATGGGTATTATCTTATTAAAAAGAAAGTTTAAGTCAAATTACAGGGGGAAATTTAAAATGGGATACAAATTTGAAGTTGAAGATGTTGGGCCTCAACAAGTTCTTTCAATAAGGACAAGAACTTCACTAGAGGAAATGCCTCTAAAATTAGGCAAATCGTTCGAAGCCATTATTGCTTATTTGGGAAGTTTAGGTAAGCAGCCGTCTGAAGCACCTTTTGTAGCATACTACAATATGGATATGTCTGATTTGGATATCGAAATAGGTTTTCCTGTAAGCGAAAGCCTTGAAGGCAGCGGAGATATAGAATCGAATGTCATTTCCGGAGGCAAGAAGGCTTTCTGTATGTATAAAGGTTCTTATAGCAATCTGGAATCTGTCTATGAAGAAATGTCCACCTGGATGAGCGAGAACAATCACAAGCCTACAGGCATAGTTTATGAGTTCTACTACAACTCACCTACGGAAGTGCCTGAAAGCGAGCTTTTGACTAAAATAGTTTTCCCGTTAGAGTAAGTTTTTTTAATTTGTCGTCGACCTCCCGGGTTTTTTGCGCTACTGGAGGTCGACGACAAGTTTATGCACTGCTCCTAACCCTTCTCACCCTCTTCATCCATATCCATACGGAATATATAAGCGCCAGTCCGACAGTGTTAAAAGCCGCCTTTAGAAGCTCCGAGTATCCTTCAGGGTACAGGTCGCCAAGCAGAATCAGCAGAAGCGGATGCGAGAGGTATATGACGAAAGACTCTTTCGAAATTTCAGTCATCACAGATATACTCTTGCCCGAGTTTCTTTCTATGATTGAAGAAAGCGCAAGGTACATAAAAAATGAAAATATGGCGTAGAACAGCCATGTTGCGCTGTAAAACGGCAGCATCTCATTGTAGTACTGACTGTAGTAGACTGATATACAGTAGTATATGGTGAGCATGATTCCGATTGCCACTACCGGCTTTCTCCACTTCTCCAGAAGCTCCTTCTTCTGATTGTATCCCTTTGCCATAAACATCCCCGTAGCAAAGAAGCCTATGTACTTCAGCGGATTGACATGAGAGTATACACCTTCGGCCACGCTGAAATAGACCAAATTCACCGCTACAAGCAGTGCTGTAAGCACCACTGGGCTGTATCTTGCGTAGATACTACTTAAAAACGGAAAAAGCAAGTAGAGCCCAATTAACAGCACCATAAAGTAAAGGTGGTACATGGCCCTTCCGGTAGACAGGTTGTAGAGCGCCGTCTTTATATCAAGCGACAGCTCTCCCCGGTAGACCAAAAGCGCTGTGTAGACTCCGCTCCAGACAAGATACGGGAATACTATATTCGGCAGTCTCTTCCTGTAGAATTCATATGGCGCGACCGTTCTCTTTCCATATACATAGCTCATTACAAATCCGCTTACAGCTATAAAGCAAGGCACGGCGAACTTTATGCTTGCATTTATGTAGCTTGATACTATGGCCCCTGCGGTCCCCTTCTCAAAGCTCCCCGGTAGAGGAGCTGTTATATGTATAAGCAGTACGCATATGCAGAGTATGGCCCTTAGCACGTCCAACTCTATGAGCTTATCTTTCTTTTCCATCAGTCTTCCCCTTCCTAGAAAAATAGGAGTCGGGCCAAAGCCTAACTCCTAGTCTTGCATTTCATCTACTTCCTGCTTTTCTAACCACTCAACTAGAAACTTTGCAGTCTCAGCCTCATCTACATTCTCGTAGTCCAGCTCGTATGGCTTGGCCTTCTTCCCATACATAGGGTCGTAGTAGTTCTCCATAAGCTCTCTGGCTACCGTCCTATAGTCTCCGCTCTTCACAAGCTCTATATGGTGCTCTACTTCCTCTTTAGGCCTGTAGGCTCTCAGCTTTTCAAGCGACTCCAGAATCTCGGAGACGTCGCAGTCGTAGTCCTCTATTATGTTTTCAACACGCTTATCCATTGAGGAGTGCACGTTTATATGGACTCCGTCCACCATCTTCTTGTGCAGGTACTCTGGCAGCAGCACTTTCCCTATCCTCTTGCTTTCAGCCTCTACAAAAAGTACATCGCCTTTTCTGGCCTTTAATGCTTCATATACGTTTGACTCAAACTGCTTCTGAGTCTTAGTCTCTCCAAGCCCTACATTCCCGAAAAAAGAGCCTCTATGGTTGGCACAGCCTTCAAGGTCCAGCATGGCTCCATCTAGCTTGTCTATCTCCAGCAGTATCTTGGTCTTTCCCACTCCTGTGTTTCCGTGAATCACCACGAATTTCACCTCTTCCACAAGCTTTGGAAGGTTCTCGTTTATATAGGCCCTGTACTGCTTGTATCCGCCTTTTAGCTTGTAAACTCTTGATCCTAGACTTGAGAGCAGCCCTACAAGCGAAGTGCTCCTCATTCCGCCTCTCTCGCAGAAGCAGATTATGGAGCTGTACTCGTCTTCTAGCTTCTTTATCTGCTCGTATATCTCTGGAAGCTTTCTGTCCACTATGTCGATATGTTAAGCTAGAAAATGTCGCAGTCACTAGCAATAAATGTTGGCAAACGTGATATGATTAAAATAAGAAAATGGAGAGTGATCACGATGACAACAAAGAGAAGAAGACTGACTGCGAAAACCAAATTTGAAATCTACATCAAGACCAGAGACGAAAGCAACGTAGGGGAAGTTCTGCGCGAATACGGAATACACCTGAATGACCTTAGAGAGATTGAAGAACTTGTAGAAGCAGGGGCTGTAGATCGTCTGAAGACGAAAGGTGCTAAGACAAAGGTACTTGAAGACGTTTCCTTTGAGGAATACCAGGAACTAGCCAAAGAGTTGGACCGCAAGGAGAAAGCACTTGCAGACTTGACTGTGGAATATCTAATTCTAAAAAAAAACGACAAGTAGGCTTCAAAGGCTCTTTTAAGAATAAGCATATATATGGCTATGAACGTCAGCAACTTTTGGACATTGTTTCATGGAGCCAATCTCAAGGTATGCCTCTCGTTAGAATCTGTCAGCTTCTTCAGATCTGCAGAAAACGAATACAGCGATGGCAGAATAGTGAAACTCTTGAAAGGAAGCAGTCTGAACGCAAAAGTCGTCCATACAATGCACTGACTCCAGATGAACTAGAGCTTGTTCAGAAAATGGTTGGAGACAAGAAATATGCTGATGACA